>JAJRCS010000212.1 GCA_028678815.1 Methanomicrobiales archaeon
CAAAACTATAATCACCCATAGCAACCTATAGTATACTATATGCCTCCCACCACCATCCAGCTCCAGCCCGAGGTGAAGGAGAGCCTGGACCAGCTGAAGCGGCACCCGAGGGAGTCGTACAACGACGTCATCCGGCGTCTCGTCGGGGGCCGGATCGACGAGGAGGCCCTCTCGGAGGAGGCCCTCGAAGGCATAGAGGAGGCCCTCAGTGACATCCGGAAGGGCAGGGTCCACTCCGAGGAGGAGATCAGGAAGGAATTCGGTGTTGAATGACCTTCTCGGTCGTCTATACCGAGAGGGCACGATGGGATCTCAAGAAGCTACCTCCCGACGTTGCTCGAGCCTGTATCAGGGGGATATCACGGATCAAGGATGATCCCTTCTCTTTCGTGAAAAAGCTGAAGGGATCGAAGAAGGCCCCCCTCTATTCCCTGCGGATCGGTGACTACCGGGCGATCCTGAGCATCGAGGATGACCGGCTTATCGTGTTCGTCCTCGAAATCGGGCACCGGAGCACCATCTACCGGAAACATTGAGATCCCGAAACCCTGTGAGGCAAAGTCAGGCTGGTTACCTCACGAAGGTCCGATTGTCCATACCTATAAATCCCCCCAGCCGGAATCCTCCTGCATGGAGTGGCCTGCCCTCGGGGTTCTTCTCCTCTTCATCAGCTGCGCATGCCTGGGCGGCTGCATCAACCCGCTCAGGGAACCAACGGTGACGATGACCTCCATCACCCTCGAGGGAATCACCCTCTCAACCGTCTCCGTCATCACCACGATCCGGGTTGATAACCCGAATCCCGTGGGCATCACCCTCGCGAGCCTGGACTTCGACCTCTTCTACGAGACCGGTGACGGGGAACGGTACCTGGGCAACGGGAGAAGGGAGAACCTGGTCATCCCGGCGAACAGCACCACCACCTTTGATATCCCCGTCGGGATCGACACCGCCCGGGCCATCGAGGCCGCCGGGGTGCTGCTCCGGGAGGGTTCCCTCACCCTGGTCGCCCGGGGGACGGCTGCCGTGGACCTGAAGGTCACGACGGTGAAGATCCCGTTCGAGAAGCGGAAGGTCGTGCCGTAGCGGGGAATGGGGCCAGAGAAGGGCAATCCCCGGTGCACAGGATTCCCGGTACCTCTCACGGGGTGACAAAGGTAAAAGAACCCATAAGGAGAGACCTGATTATATCAGAACCGGGTCCGGTTGACTTCTTCGCGGTAAGAAGGGTGATCCGGTCCGCAGGTGAGGGGGTTCCATGGGATTCATGCACCGGTTTTTTGGGAGAAAGAGTGAAGGGAAACCAGCGACCGGGACGGGCGATGCAGCCGGGTCCGGGAGACCGGTTCGTATCGTGACCGGAAAAGAAGATTCCCTGCTCGTCCATATTGACAGGATCGAGTTGTCAGAGGCCATTTCGCCGGACAGATCCTACCAGGGCCTCCTCATGTACGCCCTCCACGTCTCCAGCCCTGAATCCTTTCTCACCAATATGCAGACCATTATGCAGAAGACCCTGGAGGCCATTGCTCTCGGTGACCTCTCCGGGACCGTACTGGAAGTGAAGGATACGACCGGGCACAGGATACCCCGGGGAATGCTGCTTCGGATCCTGGGAATCGCCTCGTTCGAGGGGAGGAATAGGAACGGGGAGCTGGTCATCTTCACTCCCGGGCCGACTGAACCCGACGTCCTCCTCTCCTTCATCCTCCGGAGGAACCCGGATATCGCCGAAGGGGAGATGAAGACCGATCCCATCATGGCGAAGATCCTGAAGGATGCCCTCGGGTCTGGGGGGAAAGTCCCCTCAGCGTCGGCCCATGACAGGATCTCAAGGATGTGCAGGCCGGATACCCCCGTCGCAAATATCCCCCGCCTGTTCGGGATGATATCAGAGAGCCTGAGGGGCGAGGGCATTCCCGAATCGAACATCCTCGAGTATATCAGGGCCGACCTGAGCGGCACCTGCCCGTCCTGCCACCGATCATACCGTGGTGAAGAGATTGTCCTCCTGTGCGGCATGAAAGACTCCATGAGGGTCCAGGAGACCCTGAGAAAGCGGAGTCCTGATGTCCTCAGGGAGAGGAGCCCCGGGGATAGCATGGATCCCAACCGGCTCCTGTACCGCCTGAACAAGGGAATCTGCCTGAATCCCTCGTGTAACTCGGGTTCCGTCGACCTGTCCTGGACATAGCCGTTCCCCATAACCCTTTATCGGGAGAAGGCCAATACCTAGTCAGCACAGCGGACCGGTCATCCTCTTTTCGATGATTCATCATCCGGGCGGGGAATGCATCAGGATCCACGGAACGTGAAACCAATGGAGAGAACAGAAAACCAGCAGCCAGTATCCTTCGCCGACCTCGCCCCCTCCCACGAGATCCAGCGGGCCATCGCGGACCTCGGGTTCGAGGAGCCGACCCCGATCCAGTCCCTCGCCATCCCGGTCATCCGGGCCGGGAAGGACGTCATCGGCCAGGCCCACACGGGCACGGGGAAGACCGCGGCCTACGGCATCCCCCTCCTCGAGAAGATCGACCCGAGGAACCGCACCGTCCAGGCCCTCGTCCTCTGCCCGACCCGGGAGCTCGCCCTCCAGGTCTCCGAGGAACTCACGAAGCTCGCGAAGTACCAGAGGGGGATCGTCCTCCTCCCGGTCTACGGGGGCCCGGCCAGGGACCGTCAGCTCTCGGTGCTGGCACGGGGCGTCCAGGTGATCATCGCGACCCCCGGGCGGCTCCTGGACCATATCCGGCGCCGGAGCATCAGCCTCGGGAACGTGAAGTACGTCGTCCTCGACGAGGGTGACGTGATGCTCGACATGGGCTTCATCGAGGACATCCAGGCCATCCTCGCAGGCACACCGAAGGGGCGCCAGACGGTCCTCTTCTCGGCGACCGTCCCGGACGGGATCCGCGACCTGTCCCGCGGGTACATGCGGGACCCGCAGACCATCCGGGTGGTCCACGAGAAGCTCACGGTGCCCGGCATCGAGCAGCGCTACTACCAGGTGACCGAGCAGGAGAAGCTGGATACCCTGACGAGGCTCCTCGAGGAGTTCAATCCGGAGCTCTCCCTCGTCTTCTGCAACACGAAGCGGCGGACGGATGCCCTCGCCCGGCGGCTGAGGGCGCGGGGGTACCCGGCCGAGAAGCTGAACGGGGACATGAGCCAGAACCAGCGGGAGCGGGTGATGGCGAAGTTCCGGAAGGGGGAGATCGCCCTCCTCGTTGCCACCGATGTCGCAGCCCGGGGGATCGACGTGGAAGGCATCGATGCGGTCTTCAACTACGATGTCCCCAATGACCCGGAGTACTATGTCCACCGGATCGGGCGGACCGCCCGGGCAGGTCGTGCCGGCCGGTCCTTCACCCTGGTCACCGGCATGGATACCGGGAAGATCCGGGACATCCAGCGGTATGCGAAGATCACCCTCGCCGCCGAGCCGGCCGGGGCCGGCAGGGGAGAACGGGCCGGAGCCCATGACCGGGTCCTGGAGAGGGTGAAGCCCCACCTCGGCAGGGAGCTGGACCCCTTCCGGAGGAGGGTTGAGCGGTGGATGGAGGAGGGGTACAGCTCCCTCGATATCGCCGCTGCCCTCCTGAAGCTCGCCGAATCCCCCTGAAGAAAACCTTTTAAAACATTTATTTTACAATATAAAATTATAAAATCATTTTTCTCAAAAAACAAAACCTCATATAGTACAATGATTCTTAATCTCCATCCGGCCCGGGATGCCGGAGGTTCCCCCGGCCCCTTCGTGCCCTGCCGGCCCCGGTTCCCTCCCGGCCTCCCCCGGGCCCGGAAGAAGGAGATCCCATGAGAGCCCCGGTCCCGCTGCTCCCCGCAGCCTTCCTCCTCCTGGCCCTCCTCCCCGCCGCTGCCCTCGCGGGGGGAACCCTCGGAGGATGCCCCGTCCTGCCCGCCGACAGTATCTGGAACACGCCCGTGGACACCCTGCCGGTCGATTCCCGGTCCTCGTCCTATATCACCACCATCGGGAGCAGCACCGGGGTTCACCCGGACTTCGGATCCGGTCTCTGGGACGGGGGCCCCATCGGGATCCCCTATACC
>JAJRCS010000128.1 GCA_028678815.1 Methanomicrobiales archaeon
CGTGAGACCTGCCGGATCGACCGGATGGTGGTGCTCCCTGACGTACTCTTCAAGGCTCGGGAAGGAGAGTGTATCCGGCTTCGAGACCTGGAACACATGCGATACGGGAGCGTTCCTGACCCTGAGAAGGCACGGGTACACCGCCGAGTCCTGGAAGACCGGCAGGTTCCCGAGGTCCACGATCTCCTCGATCTGCTTCTCCTTCAGCCACTTCCGGAGGGGTGTTCCGGCGCCTGCCCGGAGCCACCTGTTCACAACAACGGCGGAGAAGGTCCCCCCCGGCCGGAGGAGGGAGATCCCCTTCTCCATGAAATACACGGAGAGGTCTGCCTCCGCGTGGTAGGCCTGGTAATGCGTCTGGAAGTACTCCTCCACCCCTTTCACAGGCCGTTCCAGAGTGGAGGGCGGGTGGCCGATGACCGCGTCGAACCCGGCGGCATCCATGATACCGGGGAACCCGGCCATCCAGTCGAAGGGGTTGATCTTCCGCTCCTCCCTGAAGTTGTATGGGGCGACCTGTTTCTGCCTGAAGTAGTCGGGCCCGACAAGGGAGTTGCCGCACCGGATATTCAGGTGCAGGCACCGGAGCACACGATCCGCAACGGTGCCGGCTTCTCCCCCGGGCATCTCCCTGCCCGCCTCCCAGAGGACCATGAGGAGAAGGAAGAGCCGGGCTGCATCCACGGCCCGGAGATCGATGTCCACGCCATGGATGATATTCCGGAGAATGCGCTCCCGCTCGGCGGTGGTGAGCATCCAGCCCGGAGCTCCCCCCGGTTCTCCACCGCCTGGAACCCTGCAGATCGGGAGCTCCCGTGGCACTCCCTCTTTCCCCTTATCTTCCCCCGGGCGTGCGGGGATGAGTGCCTGTATTTCTGGTGCCCCGAAGGAGCCCTCCGTGGTGAGAACAGGGACGAGGTTCCCGATGTACCAGTCCAGGTGCCAGTCGAAGAGGAACCGGCAGGCACCGATGAGGAAGGAGCCGGAACCGCACGCCGGGTCGAGGATCCTGAGCCACGAAGCCTCCCCCGGCGTCTTCCCCTTCACCAGCTCGCCGATGGTCTTCCTCACGACGTACTCGATGGCGAACTGCGGTACATCATGAAGGCCGCCACCCGCCTTTACCCCCGGCTTCTCCTCGACCCGCGCATGGTGTCCTCCCCTGAGTCGGAGCGTTTTACCGAGGAACTGATCGTACACCTGCCCGAGGACAGACGGCGTTATTGACGAGAATTCCAGGGATGATCCCGGGTTGTACAGCTGCTCCCTGATCTCGTCGAGGATGTTCCCGTCGATGGTCAGGTCCGTCGCGATGATGACTGGTGGCTCACTGTCCTCGTGGCCTTCGGAATCGGGGAGGTGATCCAGGAGCCGGCGGTACCACCCCTCTCCTTCGAGGAGCCCCCTGAGGGTCCCGGGCCTCTCAATTCCCCTGTTCTCACAGATACGGAGAAAGATCATCCGGCTGATGATCCCGTGGACCGCGGTATCCAGTTCCCTGCTTCCGAGAGTCGGGTTCCTCAGAGCGATGTGCTTCCCGAGCCTGTCCCGCCATGCCTCGATCATGGCGAGGAGCTGATCGGTGACTTCACCGGTGCCGTGGGTCATCAGGAATGTTCCCCGAGGGTCTCCAGGTGAAACCCCCGGGGTCCTCACTCAGAGTACCCTTTCGTTCAACAAGGGAAGAGCTCTCCCTACACCCCCCTCCTCGCATCCGTCTCCACGTCCACCACGACCACCGTATCAAGGTCCATCGCCCTCCTGATGGCCGGTTCCAGCTCCTCCGGCCGGCTGACCCGGATCCCCTTCCCCCCGCAGGTATCCCCGTAGGCCGCGAAGTCGGGGTTGAGGAGGTCGGTCCCGAAGTTCGGGTAGTGCTCCATCTCCTGCTCGACCCGGATCATCCCGAGCTCCCGGTTATCGAGGACCACGATCACCATGGGGAGGCGGTACTTGACGGCGGTTACCACCTCGGCCATGGCCATGGCGAACCCCCCGTCGCCCGTGATGCAGAAAACCTTCTTCTCCGGATGCGCGAGCTTCGCGGCGATGGCGGCCGGGAGCCCGAAACCCATGGTGGCGAGGTAGCCCGACATGGCGAAGCGCTGCCGCTTCATCCGGAAGTTCCGGCCGAACCACCAGCCGTTCTCCCCGACGTCGATGGTGATGACCGCGTCCCCGGGGATGGTATCGGAGAGGACCTTCATGATGAAGGGCGGGCGGACGGGGACCGCCCGGGGGTCTGCCTCGGCGTCCAGCCGGTTCCGGATGGCCTCCTTCATGGCCGCGATCCGGGTGAGGGCGCCGGGGTCGTCCCTCGGCTGGAGCATCCCGATCCACCTCGGGAGGACCGCGTGGCAGTTCCCCCAGAGGTTCACCGCCGAAGGGCCCCTCCCGAGCTTCAGGGGGTCGAGGTCGACCTGGACCATGGGCCGGCCGCGGGGGACGTTCGTCTGCTTCGAGAACCCGACCCCGAGGCAGATGAGGGGGTCGGCCTGCTGCGCGAGGGCCCGGGCCTCGGGCATCCCCACGGTCCCGAGGACCGAGACGAGCCAGGGATTGTCATCGGGGAGGATCCCCTTCGCCCGGAAGGTGGTGATGACGGGCGCCCGGATCCGCCCGGCGAGGGCGAGGACCAGGTCCCCGTCCGGGAAGGCACCCCACCCGGCGAGGATGACCGGCCTTGCCCCCCGGGCCACGAGCTCGGCCGCCCGGCGGAGTTCCCCCTCGTCCGGAAGGATGTTCCGGTCCGGGATGCAGGTCTCCGGCCGGCAGAAGCCCGCCGCGAGGGGCTCCTTCTGGACGTCGTTCGGGACGGAGACCTGGGAGACCCCCCTGCCGAGGACGGCATGCCGGAGGGCCTTCTCGAGGATGGTCACGGCCAGTTTCGGGTCGGCGATGGTGTTGTTGAAGACGGTCACCGGCCGGAAGAAGGCATCCTGGTCGATCTCCTGGAAGCCCCCGGGCCCGGTGTACTGCATCTCCACCTGGCCGTTCAGGGAGATCACCGATGCGCTGTCCTCCCTGGCATCGTAGAGGCCGGTGGCAAGGTTCGTCGCCCCCGGGCCCGCGATGGTGAGGCAGGCGGCGAGGCCCCCGGTGAGCTTGTTATACGCCGAGGCTGCCATGGCGGCGTTCTCCTCGTGCCGGACCACGATGTACCGCATGTCGGGGCGCTTCCTCACCGCGTCCACGAGGCCGAGGGAGGAGGTGCCGGGGATCCCGAAGACGAGGGACACCCCCCAGGCGGCGAGGTTCGCCATGATGACGTCCGAGACCGTGGTACCACCACCCGCAGGGGCAGGCCCCTCCTCCATCAGGACGAAGGAGTCCTTCCCCGCCTGGCAGACGGGGCAGAGCCAGTCTGCCGGGAGGTCCTCGAACCGGGTCCCCGGTGGGGTCTTCGTCGCCTTCTCCCCCAGCGCCTCGTCGTAGATATACCCGCAGACCTGGCACTTCCACCTCGCCATCCCTCATGCACCCCGCATATGGAGCGTACACCCCTGCGCCGATATATAATGGCTCCGGCAGGTTTCAGGGGATGGAGAACGGGCAACCTATTATGGAGGGGTGGTGCAACCACTCTTGGAAGCCCCATGCTCCGCCTCTATAACACGATGAACCGGCAGAAGGAGGTCTTTTCCCCCAGGGACCCGCCGGTCGTGAAGTTCTTCACCTGCGGCCCCTCCGTCTATCTCCGCCCCCACCTGGGGAACTTCCGCACCTTCCTCTACGAGGATATCCTCGAGCGGTACCTCCTCTCCCTCGGCCTCCGGGTCGAGCGGGTCCTCCCCTTCACCGACATCGAGGACAAGGCCATCGCCCAGGCGGAGAAGGAGGGGATGAGCCTTTCGGACCTGACCGGGAAGGTGGCCGAGGAGTTCTACCGGGAGGCCTGCCTCCTCCGGATCCGGCCCCCGACCTGGAATCCCCGGTCCTCCACCACGGTGGAATACGCCGTGGAGATCATCGAGCGGCTCCTGGAGAAGGGGATCGCCTACCGGCACGGGCCGGACATCTTCTTCGACCCCCTGAAGGTCCCCGGGTTCGGGAGGCTCGCCAGGATCGACATGGCCCGGTGGCCGGGGAAGAAGCGGCGGTTCCGGAAGGACACCTACCCGGGGATCCGGTGGAACTACGGTGACTTCATCCTCTGGCACGGGGCCCGGGAGGGGGACACCGCCGTCTGGGAGACCCGGATCGGGCCCGGGAGGCCCGCGTGGAACGTCCAGGACCCGGCCATGGCCCTCCCCTTCCTCGGGACCTCCCTGGACCTCCATGCCGGGGGCATCGACAACCTCTACCGGCACCATGACTACAACCTCGCCATCGTCGAGAGCCTCACGGGCAGGGAGTACTCCCGGTTCTGGCTGCACGGGGAGCACCTTCTCCTCGACGGGAGGAAGATGTCCAAGAGCCGGGGGAACATCCTCTACCTCGCGGACCTCCTCGCGGAGGGGTGCACCCCCGAGGAGGTCCGGTTCTTCCTCGTGTACGGCCACTACCGCGACCGGATGAACATGACAAAGAAGAACCTGGACGCGGCGAGGGGTGTGCTCGGGGAACTCCGGTCCCTCGCCGGGCAGGTGGGGGAGGCAGCGGAGGGGGCCCGGGTTCCTTCCCGGGCATCTCCCCCGGCTCCGGGTCTCGAGGAGGTCTTCAGGGAACGGATGGATGACGACCTGGACGTGAAGGGTGCCGTCGACGGGGTCCTCCGGTCCCTCCAAGGGCTTGCCGATCGCCGGGCGGGGAGGGACCTGCCTCCCGGGGAGGCCCGGGCAGCCCTCGATGCTCTCCGCCGGATCGATGCGGTCCTCCAGGTGATCTTCCCCCGTCAGGAGCCCTGAACTCCCAAGTGTCCTTCCCCGCGGCCCGGCCAGGGCGGGTTCTCCGACGGCCGGCCACAAAGGTTTTCAGCACCTCCGGGCCGGATAAAGAATGCTTATCTCCCGAGAAAACGCATATCTCAGGTAGCGACGGGGAGAGGGGATACCCTCGCCTCCGTTCGAAGGGGGTACAAGATGGCACCACGGATCAATGCCCGGCATATCACCTGCCCCGGCTGCCAGGAGGAGGTCTTCATGGAAGAGCTCGTCGGCGGCCGGTGCCCGCTCTGCGGGTGCGAGCTGGACGGGAGCGAGGATGCCTGCGAGGGGTTCGAGGAGCTCCTCGACCGGTCCGACCTCACCTGGCTCGTGTACCAGTACTTCCTCTTCCGGAAGTTCGAGGCCATGGGGGCAAGCCCGCTCCAGACCCTCCACCTCATCTCCCGGTTCGACGACCCGGGCGCCACGGGCCCCTCCTACCCCGAGGGGACCCCCTACTCCCTCGAGATCCCCCTCGGCTTCTGGGAGCGGATCGCCCCGAAGCGGTGCAGCCGGTGCGGGAGGCTCTTTGTCCGGAAGGGGCGGAAGCTCGTCTCGGGCGACCTGGGGAGCATCGCCCAGGACATCTCGTACCTCTGCCCCTCCTGCTGATGTTCTGATCAGAAACTGCGGGAGACGAGGGTGGGGGTCCCTTCCTTCCCGCAGACGATACAGTCCTTCGGGATCGCGGGAAGCTGGTTGCCCCCCACGTCCGTCCCGAGGATGCTTCCTTCGGTCTGCTTCTCGAGGAGGTCCGCGCATTCCCGTGCCCCGCACCAGGAGACGACGGCCACGCCCCTCCCGACGGCTGCCTTCGCCCCCTCCATATCCTTTGGCGCAGCGACCCGGCCCCGCATCTCCGCTGCCGCCTTCCCGAGGAGGGCATCCGAGAGCTTCGCGAGGATCCCCTGGACGGCGTCGACCACCGATGGAGCGGGCGCCTCGCTCTTCTCCCCGAGCCGGGTGACGAGGGTCACGACCCCCCGGTCCAGGTCCCGGGGCCCGACCTCGAGCCTGAGGGGCACCCCGCGCATCTCCCAGTGATAGTATTTCGCCCCGGGCCGGATCTCCCGCTCGTCCACCCCGGTCCGGATGCCGGCCGCGGCGAGCCTCTCCTTCAGGCTGCGGGCGGCCCCGAGGACCTCGTCCTTCCGCTTTCCAACGATGACCGGGATGACGACCACCTGGACGGGGGCCACCTGCGGCGGGAGGACGAGGCCCCGGTCGTCCCCGTGGACGGAGAGAACCGCGGCGATGGATCGCTCCGAGATCCCGTAGCAGGTCTGGTGGGCGTACTGCTGCTCCCCCTTCTCGTCCTCGTACCGGATATTGAAAGTGCGGGAGAAGTTGTCCCCGAGGTGGTGCACCGTCCCGATCTGGAGGGTCCGCCCGTCGGGCATGATGGTATCGATGGCGATGGTGTAGTCGGCCCCGGGGAACTTGTCCCAGTCGGGCCGTTTCGAGACGAGGACCGGGATGGAGAGCCGCTCGTAGAAGGACCGGTAGAGGGCGACGGCCAGCTTCGCCTGCTCCTCCGCCTCCGCCCAGGTCGCGTGGACGGTGTGGGCCTCCTTGAAGGAGGTGATCTCCCGGGCCCGGATGAGGGGCTTCGTCGCCTTGGTCTCGTACCGGAAGGTGTTCACGACCTGGTAGTACTTCAGGGGGAGGTCGGCATGGGACCGGACCCAGAGGGCGTACATCGGGTAGATGGCGGTCTCGGAGGTGGGCCTGAGGGCGAGGGGGACGTCGAGGGGGGTCCTGCCCCCCCGGGTCACCCAGTACACCTCGTCCTCGAAGCCCGCGATGTGCTCCGCCTCCTTCATGAACTCGTGCTCGGGGATGAGGAGGGGGAAGAGGGTCTCCTGGTGGTCCCGGTCCAGGAGTTCCCGGAGGATCCCGTAGACCTGCTTCCTGAGGGTGAAGCCATAGGGGTACCAGACGTAGAGCCCCTTCACCGGGTACCGGTTATCGATGATCCCGGCACGCCAGAGGATCTCGGTGTACCACTCTGAAAAGTCCGTTTTCTGCGGGAGCGGGCCTGATTCGGGGTCGCCGGGCACGGGAATCCACCTCTAAGACACCAGATGTATGATCTGCGGCGTGATAAAGGCCTCGATGAGGGCCGCGATGGCGACGAGGGGCACGACAACGAGGAGGAAGGTCCGGCCGTGCCGCTCCGCCGTCCCCGCCATGTCGCCTCCGCCCTGCCACTCGGCGAGGAGGGCGGCCCCCAGGATGAACCCGAGGGCCCCGGAGATGATGAAGGAGGGGATCTCGAAGATCCCGTGGGGGAGGATGGCCGCCGCGACGTAGAGGAGCCCCTTCTCCTCCCGGACGAGCTCCATGATCCCGCCGATGATCACCCCGTTGCTCGCGATGATGAAGAGGGTGAGGAGGCCCACCGTCACCCCGCCCAGGAAGAGGAGGATGCAGGCCTGGAGGTTGTTCGCGAAGATGAAGGCCGAGAGGGAGACGGGATCCTGTGCATCGACCTTCCCCACCACCTCCTCCTGAATGATCCGGATGAACTCCTCCCCCGCCGAGGGGACCACCCGGACGACGATGACCCCCGCGATCCCCGTGAGGAGGAAGGCAATGATGGCGATGGCGGCAGCGGTCCGGAAGGGCAGGTCAGGCATGGAGCACCTCCTTTCCATCAGGAATGGAGGGCTTCATGCCATCAGACATGAAGCACCTCCTGCCGGAGGCGGAGGGCTGCATGTCATCAGACATGCAGCACCATCCGCACCATGTCCCGGACCCCGGGGGCGAGGCCGACCGTGATCATGGCGAGGAGGACGAGGTTCGCGAACTCCCGGTTCCCCTCTTTTTTATACATCTCGAGGATGTAGATGGCCGGGATGACCACGGCGAGCTTGAGGGGGAAGAGGGAGAAGGCGGTCCCGGTCCACCGGATGAGGGCCGACCCGACGACGTGCACCTCCTGGTAAGGGATGGGACCGAGGTCGATGCCGTACCCGGTTGCCGAGGCATCGAGCATCTGCCCGATGATGAGGAGCCGGTAGAGGGGATCCGCGGCGAACTCCCACCTGAAGACGTACTGGAGGAGGCCCATGACTCCGAGGGAGGTGGCGGCGGCGATGAGGAGGATGCTCCCGAGGACCACGAGGTCGATGGTGGTGTAGGTGAGGCCGTACCAGGTGAGGAGGAGGGCGGCCGCGGCCGAGAGCCCCGCACCGATCCCCCCGTAGAAGGGGCGGAACCGGGGGATGAGACCCTTCTTCTCGAGGAACCGGGAGAGGACGAGGGCCGCGGCCGCTATGAAGAAGACAAGGAAGAAAATCAGGGGGGTGATGAGGAGGAACCGGAGGTCGGAGCTGATCATCCCCGTGTCCTCAACGACCCGGAGGAGCCCCCCCAGGACGACGTAGGGGATGGTGGCGAGGATGAAGGGGCCGTCCAGGGAGATCCCGGAGTGCTTCAGCCACCGGTACACGAGGTAGACCGAGAGGACGAGGATGAGGGCGTAGGTGAGGGTATCCACGACGTTATAGGGCTCCCCGAGACGGATGGGATCGATGTAATATTTGTATAGGAAGTCGCTAATCATGTCATATCAGTCAGGATCGGGCGCAGATGGTATGAAAGTACTCAGGAATAAAGGTTTTGACAAGTCCAATTGGACGCAGCTCCCCCGGGACGTTGTCGTTGGCCACGATGTCCTCGCCCAGCTCCCCCAGGTCTGCGATGACCTCTCCCTGGGGGACTCCGTGCTCATCGTGGCGGGGAAGCAGACCATGGAGGTGGCGGGGCACCGGGTGGAGGAGCTCCTCTCCCGGGATTACACCGTCCGCACCTTCCTCGCCGAGAAGATATCTCCCGCCGTGATCCGGAGAGTGGAGGAGGAGGCAAAGAAGGTTCAGTTCCTCGTGGCCGTCGGCGGCGGGAAGAACATCGACACGGCGAAGGTCGCCTCCTTCAACACCGACCGGCAGTTCATCTCCATCCCCACCGCCGCCTCCCACGACGGCATCGCCTCGGCGAGCGCCTCGGTCCCGACACCGGAGGGGAACCTCTCCCTCAAGGTCCACCCCCCCATCGCCGTCGTCGCGGACACCGGTATCATCGCCTCCGCCCCCCACCGGCTCCTCGCCTCGGGGTGCGCCGACCTCATCTCCAACGCCTCCGCGGTCCTGGACTGGGAGCTCGCTCACCGTCTGAAGGGAGAGCCCATCTCGGAGTACGCCTCGACCCTCTCCCGGATGACCGCCGAGGCCATGATCCGGAACGCCGACCTCATCCAGCCGAACCGGGAGGAGACCGCATGGATGGTGGTGAAGGCCCTCGTGGCCTCCGGGGTCGCCATGTCCATCGCCGGCTCCTCCCGCCCGGCGAGCGGCGGGGAGCACAAGTTCTCCCATGCCCTCGACCGGATCGCGCCGGGGAAGGGGCTCCACGGGGAGAAGTGCGGGATCGGGACCATCATCACCCTCTTCCTCCATGGCGCCGACTGGCAGGGGGCCCGGGACGCCCTCCGGAAGATCGGGGCCCCGACCACCCTCCGGGAGATCGGGATCGACGATGCCACGGGCGTCGAGGCCCTCCTCCTCGCGGCGACCATCCGGCCCGAGCGGTTCACCATCCTGGACACGGGGATCAGCCGCGAATCTGCAGAGAGTTTAATCTCGATGCTCTCCAAAGACTAGATCGGTATGCCCGAGGCAAAGCCCAAGGTCACCCTCATCGGCAGGCTCCTCGCCCGGCCGGGGCTCGAGTTCATCTTCGAGGGGGAGCTCCCCGAGTGCGAGCACTGCCGGGTGCGCAAGGCCTGCAATAACCTCCAGTCCGGGCGGAAGTACCGCATCGTCTCGGTCCGGACCACAGCCCCCCATGACTGCTCCATCCACGACGGCGGGACCTGCGCGGTCGAGGTGATCGAGTCCCCCATCGTCGCCCTCGTCGCCGCCGACATGGCCATCATGAACTCCCGGATCACCTTCGAGTTCTCCTGCAACAAGGAGGAGTGCAAGTCCTTCGAGCTCTGCCGTCCGGACGGGGTCATCGACGGCGAGCGGTACCTCGTGGGGGAGATCCTGGGGAACGCCCCTGACGTCTGCGAAAAGGGCCGCGCCCTGAAACTGGTTGAACTGCGGCCACTCTAGATCCACTCATCCTCCCTTCCTTCCCACCTTTTTCCTCGCAAAAGAGGGCCCTGAAACTGGTGGAACTCAGGCCGCCCTGATTCCTCCATCAACCGTTTTTTCCATCTTTCCTGTCTGTGAGTGGGATCTTACACCCTGGGGAAGGGCCTGTCCTCACGCGCATGACGCCCCAGCGGCGGGGGCGTCCGAGGGGATGGCTATCCCCGGGGATGGAGCACCCATCAGGGTGCGACGAGCCATCGCGCGAACTCGCGACTTCGTCGCTCGAGGTCGGGTTCTGATGAACCCTCTCTCCCCCAGGAGCGTCCGGATGTCCAGGCCTCACCCTCCCTTCTCCGCCGCCAGGGAGAAGAGGGCCGCTGCCAGCCTGAGAATCCCGCCATGGTCCCTCAGGCCCTGAATCCACCAGGGCGGGATGGCCCCCGCACCCCAGTGCGCCCCCGCAAGGGCGCCGGCGATGGCGCCGATGGTGTCGGCATCTCCCCCCATGTTCACCGCCCGGAGAACGGCTCCGGAAAAGGACTCCGCCCCCATGAAGACAGAGACTGCGCAATGGGTGGCGAGGAGCGCATCCAGGGAAGGATCAGGGGGATGAGCCCCGTAGTCCATGAGGAGATCGAGGACTTCCGCATTGCGGCAGGTGGTGCAGGCATGCCGGAAGGCATCCTCCCGGGTGGCCCCCCGCGCGAGGTCCGCGACCATCCGGTTCACGAAGGCCGAGCAGGCGCCCGCAACGGGATCGCAGTGGGTGAGCCGGGAGCAGGCGATGGAGAGCTCCTCCAGCAGCGGTGATGCCGTGAAGACCCCGAGCGGGGGGCCCCGCATCACCGACCCGTTGGACCGGCTCCCGCCCCGGGAGCGGTGGACCCGGAGGGCGGCCTCCCCGGGCGGCATCCCCGAAAGGACAAGGGTAAAGACCGCGCTGGAGGTCGGGCCGTAGAACTGCGGGTATTCCCGGAACCCCTCCAGGAGGCGGGCCATGCAGTCCTCAGGAGAGAACCCGCGGCAGACCACCAGGGAACGGGCGATGGCCAGGGCCTGGAGAGTGTCATCGGTGTACGCGCCCCCGGGCGGCATCTCCCTGACCGGCTGCGACGGGGGCGGGTGACCCTCCAGGGGCGCACCAAAGGCGTCCCCTGCAGCGAGCCCCAGGAGCACCCCCCCAGCCCGTTCAATTTGCAATATAAAGATCACCAATAAATTATATGTAGGAACGGACAGTAGAGTTAAAGATGGTGATAGCGTGCAGAAGGAAGAGTTGCTCCA
>JAJRCS010000108.1 GCA_028678815.1 Methanomicrobiales archaeon
CCAGCAGGAACAGGCCGCAGACCTGACGGTGCGATTGCTCCGGGCGGTGGAAGGCGAGTGATCGTCGGGAAAGAGGGTACTCGTCCCCCGGAGCGTCACACCGGCCCCGCGACCGTGGGGAGGAACCACCCGACCACGGTTGCCACGAGCCAGATGATCACGGCGATGATAAGGGACTTGACCCAGCCGATGCTGTAGAGGAACTGGAGAGCCAGCAGCCAGGCAATCCCTGCGATGAAGGCGGCCAGGAGTCCCCCGACGAAGTAGTACACGATGGTGTAGATGACCGATCCAACGAGGGCGGCGATGAGGGCGGTGACGATCCCTTCCTTCTCGCCGAAGAACTTCGTGATCACGTAGATGATGATGGTCGAGATGACGAGCGCGATGACGAAAGAGAGCAGGGCCGAGAGTGTCGTTGCCATGTGCCCCCCTCCGTTCTTCCGGACCTTAAACCTTACTCCCGGTTAAAAAAGGTCAGAAGGGAAGGAAGATCGAGATGATCATGAGGATGAGCCCGAAGACCGTGAGGTACATCCCGACCTGGAGGAACGGGTTCTTGATCTCATTGAGGGCCCTGATGATATCGTTCAGGTCGGCGAGCGGGATGGGGGAGTCCGTGATCCCCATCTTCGCCGGGCGCTTCTTCTCGATCTCCGAGGCGATGATCTTCGCCTGCTCCTCCGCGATCTTCTGCCTGTCGTAGATACTGTAGATGCAGAGGGCGACCCCGGCGACGATCATGAAAAAGGAGATGCCAAAGACCAGGAACTGGCCGATCATTCCGAAAACCCCCGGGGAAACCTTGGCGGGGCGGGTATTTGAGCCCTCCGGTTCCTCCCCGTGAGAGACTAGAGCTTCGAACGATCCTTCCGGAGCTTCAGGAGCTCCGGCTCCCGGTCGAGGGCCGCGATGATCTCGGCGGTGGTCCAGTACGGGGCATGGGCATCGGGGAGCCGCTTCACGAGCTCCCGGACGAAGTGCAGGTCCTCCGGGAAGTCGATGTCGAGCCGGTAGTGGGGCCTCCGGAACTCGGGCCGGGCCTCGAGGAGGCAGGAGCGGTACTTGGGGTTGCCGTGGAGGTAGGTGACCACGTGCTCCCGGTGGGAGGGGTCCCTCGCCTCCCGGTCGAGCCTCCGGAGGGTCTCCGCCGAGACCATCTCCACCCCCACCCCGTCGGGATGCCCGGTGACGGGGCCGAGGTTGGAGGCATAGTCGCAGGCCGGCCGGGCCGTCCAGAAGAAGCGGATGAGATCGTCGATCCGTTCGGGATCGAGGAGCGGGTTGTCGGCCGCGGCCCGCACCACCGCGTCGGCAGGGTACCGGGCGAGGGCCGCGGCGTACCGCCCGAGGACATCAGCCTCGCTCCCCCGGAACACCGTGACGCCGCATGCCCCGGCGACGGGGACGAGGACGTCGTCCCGGGGGTCGGTGGAGGTGGCGAGGATGGTCATGGCGGGGATCTTCGCCCGGGTGATCCGCCGGAGCACGAGCTCCAGGAGGGTCATGTCCCTCCAGACGGGCATCATGCTCTTTCCCGGCAGCCGGTGGGATCCCATCCGGGCCTGGACGATGGTGATGGTCGCGGGCATGCCGCCTCGCCCTTCGGGGGGGATCACCAGCAGGTCCTTCCCCCGTCGATGACGAGGAGGGAACCCGTCATGTAGGAGGATGCGTCCGAGACGAGGAAGAGGACGGCAGGCTTATACTCGCCAGGCTCCGCCATCCTCCCGAGGGGGATGAGATTCGTGAGCTTCTCCACGAACTCCGCCGGCTGGTCCCGGTACACGCCCCCGGGGCAGAGGGCGTTCACCCGGATCCCCCGGGGGGCCCAGTAGGTCGCGAGGTACCGGGTGAGGCCGATGAGGCCGTGCTTCGCAACCGAGTACGGGGCGGGCTTCACGGGCTGGAGCTCCTCGGGGAGCCCCTCCCTCCGGTAGATCCGCTGGTCGGGGGCGATGAGGCCGAGGTCTGAGGCGATGTTCAGGATGACCCCCTTCCCCGCCTCCGCCATCACCTGCCCGAAGGCCTGGCTGCAGAGGAAGGCCCCGGTGAGGCCGACCTCGAGGTCAGACCGCCACTCGGCCTCGGGGAGCCCCTCGAACCGGGACCAGGGTGGTTCGCCGGGATCCCCCGTGACCTTCGGGTCCCGGGCCGCGTTGTTGATGAGGATGTCGACCCTGCCGTGGGTATCGAGGACCTTCCGGCAGGCGGCTGCGACGCTCTCCTTCTTCGTGATGTCTGCCGCGATCCCCGGCACCTCCTTCCCGTACCGGAGAGAGAGCTCGCGGGCCCTCCGGGCGGCCCCGCGGCCATCGAGGTCGAGGAGCACGGGGACGCCCCCCGCGTCGAGGATGGCCTCGGCATGCTGCACCCCGAGGAACCCGGCCCCGCCCGTGACGACCGCGACCCGGCCGTCGATCCGAAACTTCCCGAGTGTATCTCCCGTCATCTCCAGTCTCCTAGGGCCCCCGGGTCTGCCCCCCGTCGATGATCACGTTCGCGCCGGTGATGAAGGCCGAGGCATCGGAGGCCAGGAAGCAGACCACCCGGGCGATCTCCTCCGGGGTCCCGAACCTCCCGAGGGGGACCTGCTCCCCGATGTACCGCTCCACGGCCGTCCGGTCCTCCCTGAGCTTCCGGTCCCAGGTGCCCCCTTCGAAGAAAATGTTCCCCGGGGAGACGGCGTTCATCCGGATGCCGTGCCGGGCGACGAGGGAGGCGGTGTTCTTCATGTAGGCGAGGAGGGCGGCCTTCGAGGCGGC
>JAJRCS010000144.1 GCA_028678815.1 Methanomicrobiales archaeon
CCGGATCCGTTTCCACCGGTCCTCGGGCGGTTCCCTCGACCTCGATATGCCCTCTGTCGTCTCCTTTGCCCTTGCATTTCATGTCCTTCACGAGACGACCGACCCGAGGGCCATCTTCGCCGATCTCCACCATATCCTGCGCCCCGGCGGTCGTCTCCTCCTAGCGGAACCGATGGGGATCGTGGGAGCGGAAGAATTCCGGAGAACGGTTCATTCTGCTACTCTGAAGGGTTTCACGGAGGAAGGACGCCCATCCATCTTCCTGAGCCGGTCGGTTCTCTTTGTGAAGAGTTCCCCCGTTCCCTGAGATCCCACCGGGGGAACAGTAACGACTATATCTTAAAGAACGAGAAGTTATTCTCCATCGGGCTCGTAGATCAGGGGCAGATCGTTACGTTCGCAACGTAAAGGCCGCGGGTTCAAATCCCGCCGAGTCCACTATTATTCTTTTTATTGCCTCCCTTTCCATGATATCCGGGCTCGTGTCCTTTCGGCGACCGCAGGTCGCCCCAGGATCGAGGGGCAGAGCCCCTCGGTCGCCCCGGGTCGAGGGCGGAGCCCTTGGTTCGGAACGCCGAGGCCGCGGGTTTAAATCCCGCCGAGTCCACTATTATTCTTTTATTGCCCCCCTTACCGGATCATCAGGGGCTTATCTCCTTCCTTTTGCTCATCCTGATCACTGTCCGAATTGTTGTCGGCGTGGCGAATTTAGACGTTACCGGGATCCGTGTGAATCAGGTGCTCATCGTGGAAGGCAAGGCCCACGATCCCCTCGCCCGAAGCCTTCGTCCCGGTGCCTGTAACCTTCTTTCAGGTGTGTGCCCACCACGCTTCGCAAACGCCCTCTCCGGGAAAAATGCCATCCGGGACATCTGCAGGGAAGATGGGAAACAGTTCGTGGCAACGGAGGCAAGAAGGGACCAATCCCCACAAAATTCGGAGATGAAAACCTCTGCAGGTCCATGGAGAGACCACCGCAAGCTCTATCTGCCCCCCGGGGGAGGTGATCCGCATGAAGCCAGCATGTCTCGTACTCCTCCTTCTCCTCATTGTCCTGCCCCTGCCGGCCCTCGCCCTCGAGCTCCGGAGCGGCGGGGAGGTGACCATCGACCAGGCGACCGATGACGATGTTTTCGCCTCCGGGGGCATGATCGCGGTGAATGCCCCCATCGGGAGCCTCGTCGCGGCCGGTGGGGAGATTACCGTGGATGCACCGGTGAAGGGGGACGTCATCGCGGCAGGAGGGCAGATCACCATCAATTCCGATGTGGGCGGGAAGGTGGTTGCGGCGGGCGGCACCATCACCGTCAACGGGAAGGTGGGGACGAATGCAGTCCTCACCGGGGGAACCGTCACCCTGGGGAGCTCCTCCTCCGTCGCGCGGGATGCCCTGGTCTCCGGAGGGAGCGTCACGAACGCCGGTACGGTGGAAGGGACGCTCACGGTGAGGGCGAACAGCTTCGAAAACGAGGGCTCGGCAGGAACCCTCGACGTGGAGCTCCGGGAGCCCTCTCATCCGGTGGCCTTTTTCCTCTCGGTCATCTCGATCCTCTTCACCATCGGCCTGCTTCTCCTGGGCCTGGTCCTGATCAGGTTTGCCCCGGGACCGTACCGTGCAGTGGAGGCTGAGATCGCATCCTCCCCGATCCTGAGGGTCGCCATCGGGTTCGGGTCCCTCATCGCGGGCTTCATCCTCCTCCTTCTCCTCGCCATCACCCTCGTGGGGCTCCCCCTGGCCCTCCTCCTCGGGCTCTTCATGGCGATCGGGCTTCTCCTCTCGACCCTCTTCGTCTCCTCGGCCCTTGGGGGATGGATCGCGGGGCTCCTGAAACACCCGGTATCGGACTATCTCGCCTTCGTCCTCGGGTTCGTGGTCCTCGCCATCCTGTTCCTGATCCCCGTCGCCGGGGCGATCATCCTCGTCGTCGCGGTGAGCCTCGGGTTCGGGGCGATCATCTCCGCGGCATGGAATCACCGGGCCGGGCTCCTGGGGGTCGCCCGGCCCCCGGGGTAATGGGGGCCCGGCTCATCTTCAGGTACTGGAAGTACGGGGATTTGAGGGCAGAAGCCACACCGTGACCCAAATGAAAAGAAGGGGATATTGTTCGGGGAAACAGGTCAGTCGTCCGGGAGGGTGCTCTCCACGTCCTTCTTCTTGAAGTCGAGGTAGGGCCGTGCCTTCCGGGGTCCGTCTCCCACCGTGATGAGGCTCTCCTTGGTCGTGAAGTCCTCGCCGGCGTTGTTCTTCACGGTCAGGGTGACGGTGTAGGTACCGGCCTTCAGGTAGGTGTGAGACGGGCTCTGCTCGGCAGAGGTCGTACCGTCACCGAAGTCCCACTGCCAGGAGGTCGGCTTGTGCCGGGACCGGTCACGGAAGTAGACCTTGAGGGGTATCTTCCCCTTCTTCGGGGTCGCGGTGAACCGGGCATCGGGCGGCGGGGATGCAGGGACGGTAAAGGCCTTCAGGCAGACGTTGATATTCGGATTGGCCGGTTCAATCGTGGACGTATCCAGCCAGGCTGACCCGTCGCTCAGTATGTAGCTCTCACCCGGGTGTGCCACTACTCCCGATGTATAACCGGGCATTGCCACCTCCACGGGGATTGGGAACGACCAGTCCGGGGTCCGGAGCTCCATCACGACCGAGAACTTCTGCCCGGCATTCACCGGTACCGAGGTATCGAGGTTGACCGTGTGATATCCGGCGAGCTCGAGGTACCCGCTCTTGGTTGACTTCGGGCCGGAAGCGCTCAGCGGGCCATCTGCCGGATCGGTATAGACTGAAACGGTGTACTCCGAGTTCTCCGTGTAGGTGTAGAAGGAGACGGCTGCCACCTGCTCGCTGGACTCAGACGTGAAGACATTGGCAAAGGAGCCAGTATCGGATGAGTCTGAGGTCCCGATACTCGAGATCCACCCGAGGTCATCGTACTGGTACACGTGTTTCAGGTTCTTCAGCGGCTCGGCGGTGAAGACCGTATTGGTTCTCCCTATCATGGAATCATAGTAGGAGATGTAGAAGTATCCTCCCTGGCCGAACCCGGTTCCCCAGCTGTTCTTCGCGATGAAGGCCCCGTTGCCTGGCGGGGTGACGACTATCGGGTTCCAGTCCATGTCCCACGAAGCGGTGGCAAACCTGTTCCGGTCATAGTTGTCGTCCCAGCCCACCAGCGTCACTGCGTGGTTGTAGTATCCCCACTCGGTGTAATAGGAGGCGGTAGCCGGGTTATACGAGTATTCGTCCCAGTAAAGGAGCGAGTAGATCCCGCCGTAGTTCATGATGGCGGCCTTCAGGTTGGTATTGTCGAGGGGATCCTTCCGTTCGGGGATGAAGAATACGCCCTGGACATGCTTCCTGGTCCTGAGATCGGTGGGAGAGACCGAGCCGTCAACGGAGTACGGGTCGCCCGCCTCGTTCACGGGCCCGTCCCACCGGGTGAGGTAGGCCATGGCCATGTAGTCGCTCCCGCCGTCACAGTGGCCGAGGTCGTACCCTGCCAGGTTGATCATGTTATTCTCGGAGAAGTCCCAGGTCTCGGCAGGGAGGAGGGTCGACTCCAGGGACCCGTAGGTGGCAAAGGCCCAGCAGCTCCCGCAGGCGCCCTGGTCCCGGACGGCTGTCACCTTGCCGAGGGTCCTCAGGTCATAGCCCGAGGGATAGCCCGTGGTCAGCTCCAGGGTCGCGAGGTCCGTCCCGCTCTCCGCCGCCTCTGCTTCCACGGCGGGCCAGGAGACCCGGACCCCCTTGAGGTGGGAGAGGTTGAGGGGGGCGGGAACGTACCCGAGGCCGTAGCCCTCCTTCACCATGGCAACGTGGGAGAGGTCCTTCTCGTTCAGGTACTGGATGAAGGCCGGATCCATCGGCGCCAGGTTCGCCTCCGGCCCGGGCGTGGCCTCCGGTGTTACCTCTTCCAGCGTCTCGACTACCGTTTCCTCCACCGTGAGCTCCGGTACAGGCGTGTCAACCGGCGTCTCGATGACAGCCACCGGTTCGGGAGTTGCCGTCACCGTGGGCTCCGGTACCGGCGTGTCGACCGGCGTCTCAACGGCGACCACCTGTTCGGGAGTTGCTGTTACCGTAGGCTCCGGTATCGGTGTATCAACCGGTGTCTCAACGACGACCACCTGTTCGGGAGTTGCTGTCACCGTAGGCTCCGGTATCGGTGTATCAACCGGTGTCTCAACGACGACCACCTG
>JAJRCS010000145.1 GCA_028678815.1 Methanomicrobiales archaeon
AGGTAAGTAATCCCGACGGCGTAGCAAGACGGGGAGAATCACCGAGAGGTGATGACCACCGTCGCAAGACGGGGAGAATCACCGACAGGTGATGACCACCGTCGCAAGACGGGGAGAATCACCGACAGGTGATGACCACCCTTTTTATGCCATGGGTGTTCACCCATAAGCAATGGCTCCCCACTATGGTATCCATCTCCGGGGCGGGCTCATCACCGAGCGAGACGCCGACTTCTGCACGGTCCGGGTCCGGGTCCCGGCCGGGAACCTCACGGTCGAGCAGGTGAGGGGCCTCGCCGCCATCGCGAAGCGGTACGGGACCGGCACCGTCCATGTCACCGCCCGCCAGGCCGTCGAGATACCCCACGTGGACCCGAAGAAGATCCCCCGGATCACGAAGGCCCTCGCGAAGAACGGGACCCCCCTCGGGTCCGAGAAGGACGAGGTGGTGAACATCGTTGCCTGCCCGTCCATCGAGCGGTGCAAGTACGGGATGGTGGATACCATCGGGCTCGCGAAGAAGCTCGACGAGCGGCTCTTCGGGAAGGAGATGCCCGTGAAGGTCCGGATCTCCATCTCCGGCTGCCCGAACGCCTGCACGAGCCCCATGTTAAACGAGATCGGGATCATCGGCAGGGTGAAGCCGAAGCGGATCCCCGGGCTCTGCACCGGCTGCGGGACCTGCGCCGAGTACTGCGGGGAGGGGGCCATCTCCATCAGGAACGGGGTCTCGGTGCTCGACCCGGAGAAGTGCGTCCAGTGCGGGGTCTGCATCCAGTCCTGTCCCTTCCACCTCCTGAAGTCGGAGCACAGCCACTACCTGGTGACCGTCGGGGGACGCCGGGGGAGGCACCCGAAGATCGGAAGGGTGCTCATGACGCTCGAGGAGGAGGAGAAGGTGGTGGAGGCGGTGGAGCGGATCGTGAAATGGGTCTACCGCCGGGCCTGGAGCGGCCGGCTCCTCGCCGAGCAGCTGGATGACCTGAACTTCGAGGCCTTCAGGACCGAGCTCACCCGGGACCTGCAGAAGGAACCCCTGCAGCCTCAGCAGTGATGGTACAGGGACGAGAACCCCTCGTTCCCGTCGTCGTCGCACTCGATGGCATCCCCGTCCCGGATGAGGGTGTTGAACATCATGGCCGCGGACATGAGGGTCTCGTCCGCGGCGGTTCCCCTCCGGACTTCCTTGTACGCCTTGAGGATCGGTGAGGGCATGATGCGTTTTCCCACGCGGACCCCTGAGCAGTGCGTGCAGTAGGCGCAATGGCTGTGGACCGCGACCTCGCCGTCAGCGCACTGGACCGTCACCCGGTCTGAGGGGGGGTTCCTGAGGAGGGGAAGGGTCTTCATGGTATGGTGATCATGGACCCTCCCTATGATATGAGGATGTCGATCGGGGGCCGGGCCCCCCCCTCTCCGGCGCGGTACCGGGCCGGGGAAGGCCCCCGGCACGGGAGGAAGGGTGGCCCGTGACTATAATTTATATAGTCCTGTCCCCAATAATTTACACTCGCATCACACGGATTGTGAGCTTGCATATTACCATCGGTAAACTGGAGGATCAAGGAAAATGGCTGCAGCAAAGCCCCATCTGAATCTCGCCGTCATCGGCCACATCGATCACGGGAAGTCGACCCTCGTCGGCCGGCTCCTCTACGAGACCGGCGCGGTACCCCAGCATGTCATCGACGGGTACAGGAAGGAGGCCGAGAGCAAGGGGAAGGGAACCTTCGAGTTCGCCTGGGTCATGGACAACCTGAAGGAGGAGCGGGAACGGGGGATCACCATCGACATCGCCCACAAGCGGTTCGACACCCCCAAGTACTACTTCACCATCGTGGACTGCCCCGGCCACCGCGACTTCGTGAAGAACATGATCACGGGAGCCTCCCAGGCGGATGCCGCGGTTCTTGTCGTCTCCGCCCCCGATGGCGTCCAGGAGCAGACCAAGGAGCATGTCTTCCTCTCCCGGACCCTGGGGATCAACCAGCTCATCATCGTCGTCAACAAGATGGACGCGGCGAACTACGACCAGAAGCGCTTCGAGGCTGTCAAGGCTGACGTGACCGCGCTCCTCAAGATGGTCGCCTACAAGCCCGACGACATGCTCTTCATCCCCGCCTCCGCCTTCCAGGGCGTGAACATCGCGAAGAAGTCCGATAAGACACCCTGGTACAAGGGTCCGAGCATCCTCGAGGCCCTCGACACCCTCAAGGAGCCGGAGAAGCCGACCCAGCTGCCCCTCCGCCTGCCCATCCAGGACGTGTACTCCATCAGCGGCATCGGCACCGTGCCGGTCGGCCGGGTCGAGACCGGGATCCTCAAGAAGGGGATGAACGTCATCTTCATGCCGGCGAACAAGACCGGCGAGGTGAAGTCCGTGGAGATGCACCACGAGGAGATCCCCCAGGCGGTACCCGGGGACAACGTGGGCTTCAACATCCGGGGGGTCGCAAAGAACGAGATCCGGCGGGGCGACGTGGTCGGGCCCGTGGACAACCCCCCGACGGTGGCCGACGAGTTCACGGCCCAGATCGTCATCCTCTTCCACCCGAGCGCCATCACCGTGGGCTACACCCCGGTCTTCCACTGCCACACCGCCCAGGTGGCCTGCACCGTCACGGCCCTGAAGAAGAAGCTCGACCCGCGGACCGGCCAGGTGAAGGAGGAGAACCCCACCTTCCTGAAGACCGGCGACGCGGCCATCGTCCAGATCAAGCCGAGCAGGCCCCTTGTCATCGAGAAGATCAAGGAGATCCCCCCGATGGGAAGGTTCGCCATCCGGGACATGGGATCCACCATCGCTGCCGGCATGTGCATCGACATCGTGCCGAAGATGATGAGATAAGAGTGTTCGGGTGCTACCATGCAGAAGGCCAGAATACGCCTGACAGGAACGGATTGCAGGAAGGTCGAGATGGTCTGCGACCGGATCCGGGAGATCGCGGAGCGGACAGGCGTGAATCTGGCCGGGCCCATCCCCCTCCCGACGAGGCGCCTCGTGGTCCCCATCCGGAAGAGCCCCGACGGCGAGGGGACCGCGACCTGGGACCGGTGGCAGATGCGGGTTCACAAGCGGCTCATCGATATCGACGCGGACGAGCGGGCGCTCCGCCAGCTCATGCGCATCCAGGTCCCGAAGGATATCGGGATAGAGATAGTCCTGGAGAGCTAGGGCATGCGGCGGGGAGCCGCCGGTCTCCTTGACCGACTCCGCACCTTCTTTACCTTCGAACGGACCTTTCTCCTCATCCTCGCCTTAACCGTCTTTCTCCGGTTCTACCGGCTCGACCTCAAGCTCTTCCACCATGACGAGGCCATCCATGCCTGGTTCGCGTACCGGCTCCTCCACGAGGGGATCTGGGCGTACGACCCCTCGTACCATGGCCCTGTCCTCTACTACGTGACGGCGGCCGTCTTCTGGCTCCTCGGTGACGGCGACGTGGCCGGGAGGCTCGTCCCCGCCCTCCTGGGGACCCTCATTGTCGTCCTCGTGTACCCCCTCCACCGGATGGGGTATTTGGACCGGAAACAGACCCTCGTCGCGGCCCTCTTCCTCGCCCTCTCGCCGAACCTCGTGTACTTCTCCCGGTTTCTCAGGCACGACATCTTCATGCTCTTTTTCATCATGCTCCTCCTCGTCTCCCTCCTCGCGTACATCGAGACGGGGAGCCGGTGGGCCGGCCTCGGGGTCGCCCTCGCGGTGGCCGGGGGAATGACCTGCAAGGAGGAGTTCCCGGTCATCCTCCTCATCTTCGGCGTCTACTTCATCTACGCGGGGTGGAAGGGGAGGTTCCGGTTCCCTGCCCGGTGGAGGCAGGACCTCGCCCTCTTCACCGCGGTCGCCCTCGGGATCATCCTCATCTTCTACTCGTCCCTCGGGCAGCACCCGGAGATCCTTCAGGACGCGGCACAGCGGGCCATCAGCCACTGGACCGAGATGCACGAGGCCTGCCGGCTCTGCGGGCCCCCGTACTTCTACCTCCTCCTCTTCATCGTCTACGAGCTCCCCATCCTCCTCCTCGCCATCGCGGGGACCGCCCAGTTCCTCTGGGCCCACACCGACCTCAGGGGGTGGATCGACCGGGTCCGGTACCGGATCCGGCACGAGGAGCCCTCCACCGAGAGCCTCCTCGCCC
>JAJRCS010000159.1 GCA_028678815.1 Methanomicrobiales archaeon
ATGGTCACCGAAGCCCCTCCTCCTCCCGATGACGAAGGCCACCGCGAGGGCAGAGAACCCGGCACTGATATGGACCACCATCCCCCCCGCGAAGTCCAGGGCTCCCATGGCTGCCATCCAGCCCCCTCCCCAGACCCAGTGGGCGATGGGGTCGTACACGAGGGTCGTCCAGAGGAGGCCGAAGACGAGGAAGGCAGAGAGCTTCACGCGCTCGGCAAAGACCGAGGTGAGGATGGCGAGGGTCACTGCCGCAAAGACCAGCTGGTAGGCAGCATAGGTGTATCCCGGTATGGTCGGGGCGAGGGAGAGGGGGTCCATGCCAATCCCCTCGAGCCCGAGGTTCGAGAGGCCCCCGATGAAGCCCCCGATGTCCGGGCCGAAGGCGAAGCTGTACCCCCAGAGGACCCACTGGAGGCTCACCACGGCAAAGACGATGAAGGCGAGGGCTATCATCGAGATGATGTTCTTCCTCCGTACCATGCCCCCGTAGAAGAACCCGACGCCCGGCGTCATGAGCATGACGAGGGCCGTGGCGACGAGGATCCACGCGGTATCACCGCTGTCAAGTACCATCTCTTATACCACCACCAGGTGAGGCAGTTCATCCATCATGCTTCGTTCTCCTGCTATCGTAGGAAGGAAGTTGTCTTCCATGCTTTATAATACTAACTCATTAACCGGCTCCGGTCGGGATCTCTGTCCGGGGCAGGTGGGAAAAAAGGTATTTCAGTACCTGGCCAGGTACTGGTCGTGCTCCCAGCTGTGGACCATGGTCCGGAAGGAATCCCACTCAAGCTGGGTGATCCGCTGGAGGTTCTCCATGACATGGTCTCCCAGGGTCTCGGTGAGGATCCTGTCCTTCTCCAGGTAGGTCATGGCCAGGGGGAGATCTCCCGGGAGGGTGTCGATGCGCATCCTCTTCCGCTGCCGGGTGGTGAGCTCGTAGATGTTCACGTCCGTGGGTGCCGGTGGCTCGATCTTGTTCTTTATGCCATCCAGGCCCGCGGCAAGCATGCAGGCGAAGGTGAGGTACGGGTTGCAGGTCGGGTCAGGAGAGCGGAACTCCGCCCGGGTGCTGTTGCCCCGGGCCGCCGGCACCCGGATGAGGGCGGACCGGTTGGCTGCCGACCAGCTGATGTAGACCGGGGCCTCGTATCCCGGCACCAGCCGCTTGTACGAGTTGATGGTGGGGTTTGCCACCCGGGTGATACCCTTCACGTGCTTCAGGAGGCCGCCGATGAAGTGGAGAGCGGTTTCGGAGAGCTCCCGGGGCTTGTTCGGGCCGAAGAAGGCGTTCTTCCCGTTCTTCGCGAGGGAGCAGTGGGTGTGCATCCCGCTCCCGTTGATCCCGAAGATTGGCTTCGCCATGAAGGTCGCGTGGAGGTTGTTCCTGAGGGCGATGGTCTTCGTGGCAATCCGGTAGGTGATGACATTGTCGGCGGTGTGGAGGGCATCGCCGTACTTGAAGTCGATCTCATGCTGCCCTGCGGCGACCTCGTGGTGGGCTGCCTCGATCTCGAAGCCCATGTTCTCGAGGGCGTCCACGATCTCGCACCGGACGTTCTCGGCGAGGTCGATGGGGGCGAAGTCGAAGTAGGCCCCCGCGTCCTGGGGGGCGATGGTCGGTTTACCCTCTGCGGTCCTGAAGAGGAAGAACTCGAGCTCCGGGCCCGTGTTGAAGGTGAAGCCGAGCTTCTCGGCCTCGGCCATGATGCGCTTCAGGATGAAGCGCGGGTCCCCCACGTACGGCTTGTCGTCGTAGGTGTAGACATCGCAGATCATCCTGGCCATCTTCCCGTTCTCGGGCTGCCAGGGGATCACCGAGAAGGTTGACGTGTCGGGCTTGAGGAGCATGTCCGACTCCTCGATGCGGGCGAAGCCCTCGATGGAGGAGCCGTCGAAGTAGATCCCCTGGGTGAGGGCCTTCTCGGCCTGGATGGCCGGCAGGGTGACGTTCTTGGGCTGGCCCTGGATGTCGCAGAACTGGAGGACGAGGAACTTGATCCCCTCCTTCCGTATCCGGTCCAGGATGGCTTCCGGGGTTGCCGCTCTCTTCATGTGTTCACACTCTGGTTCCTTGGAAATTCAACCATTCGATCCACGTTCACGCTCGTTCCTTCCTGCCGGCTGGGCGGGGAAGCACCCGGAGGGGCCCTGCGGCCTTCCAGGCAGGCGCGGAGTCGCCCGAAAGGGTCCCGGAACCGGCACGGGAACATACTTTCTACCTAACATTATATATACTTAATGGTGCAACGTGATCAGGGACAGGTAAAGACGACCATGCAGAAAGGGCAACCGGATGGTGTGGGCAGGATCGGGTCCGGATTCTGGCCGGAACCGTATCTTTCATCACCCGAAGAAGCCACTGAGGGATAGCCATGTGCGGCATCATCGGGGTCATCGACCGGGAGAAGGGCCTCATGGACGGCTCCCGCATCCGGGAGGCCCTCTCCCAGATGAAGGAACGGGGGAGCGGCGAGGGCGCAGGCTACGCGGTCTACGGGTGCTACCCGGAGTACCGGGACTGCTATGCCCTCCACGTCTTCTTTGACAACATCCACGAGACCAAGAAGCCGGTGGACGATCTCCTCGAGCAGTGGGGCCGGGTTGTCCACGAAGGGCAGATCCAGACGTACGAGCAGCCGCACCTCCGCCGGATCCATGCCCCGTGGAGGTACTTCTTCAAGCCTGACCCGGGCCTCATGTCCTGGTCCCCCTCGCCCGAGGACGACATCGTGACCTACCTCGTGATGCGCATCAACAGCGAAAGGAAAGGGGCCCTCGTCATCTCCTCGGGGAAGAACATGGGGGTCTTCAAGGCCTCGGGCTGGCCCGAGGAGGTGGCAGACTTCTATCGCATCGAGGAGTACCAGGGCTACCTCTGGCTTGGCCATAACCGTTACCCCACGAACACCCCGGGGTGGTGGGGTGGCGCCCACCCCTTCAGCCTCCTGGGGTGGTCCGTGGTCCACAACGGGGAGATCACCTCGTACGGGACGAACCAGCGGTACATCGAGTCCTACGGGTACAACTGCACCATGTACACCGACACCGAGGTGGTGGCGTACCTCTTCGACCTCCTCGTCCGGAAGCACGGCCTCTCCGAGGAGCTCGCCGTCCGGGCCCTCGCTCCCCCCTTCTGGGACGAGATCGACCGGAAGGAAGAGAAGGAGCGGGAACTGGACACCGCCATCCGGCTCACCTACGGTCCGGCCCTCATGAACGGCCCCTTTGCCATCGTCGTGGCGAGGCCCGACATGATGCTCGGGTTCACGGACCGGATCAAGCTCCGGCCCCTCGTTGCCGGGGAGAACGGGTCAAAACTGTACATCTCGAGCGAGGAGGCCGCCATACGGCGGATGGACCCGGAGGTCGGGGAGGTCTCCATGCCCCGGGCAGGCAGCCCGGTCATCGGGAGGGTCGTGGCATGAGCAGCATTGGCGCCACCCCGCCCAGGTACCGGGTCACCGTTGACCGGGAACAGTGCATGCTCTGCGAGCGGTGCGTGGAGTCCTGCCCCTACGGGGTCTTCCGGTCCCAGGACGGGCGGCTTCTTATAGACTCCCGGCGGTGCACGGCCTGCCACCGGTGCATCGCCATGTGCCCGAGGGATGCCATCGACCTCCGGGAGCGGCCGGTCGACTACCGGAGCCACCCGGTCTGGACAAGGGAGATCCGTGAGGACATCTACAACCAGGCCCGGACAGGGAAGATCATCCTCGCCGGCATGGGGAACGCGGCGGACTTTCCCATCATCTTCGACAGGATGGTCCTCGACGCCTGCCAGGTGACGAACCCCTCCATCGATCCCCTCCGGGAGCCCATGGAGCTCCGCACCTACCTTGGCAAAAAGCCCTCCCGGCTGGAGATCCGGAGGGATGTAAAGGGCGAGGTGGAGCTCCTCACGAAGCTCACCCCCAACCTCCAGCTCGAGACCCCCGTCATGATCGCCCACATGAGCTACGGGGCCATCAGCCTGAACGCCCAGCTCTCCCTTGCCCGGGCGGCGAAGGAGGCCGGGACCTACATGGGAACTGGTGAAGGGGGCCTCCACCATGCGATGTACCCCTACCAGGACCGGATGATCGTGCAGGTGGCCTCGGGGCGGTTCGGGGTGGATATCGACTACCTCGAGAGAGGGGCCGC
>JAJRCS010000232.1 GCA_028678815.1 Methanomicrobiales archaeon
CCGGGTGCGGGACCGGGATCACCTTCTCGCTGCCGGAGCGGTTGGCTGCCGTTACCGGCGGGAGCTTCACCCCTGCGGATGTCTTCGACCTCATGGACCGCCTGGCCCGGGAGGCCGACCGCTACCGGACCCATGGTGGCATCCACTCGGCCGCCATCGGCGACGGCGAACGACTTATCCTCTACTCCGAGGATATCGGCCGTCACAACACCCTGGACCGGATCGCGGGGGAAGCCCTGCTGAAGGGGATCGATCTCTCCGGCCGGATGCTCGTCACCTCGGGCCGGGTCTCCACAGAACTGGCCGCCAAGGCTGCCCAACTCGGTATTCCGCTTATCGCCTCGCGCACCTCGCCGACGGACAAGGCCGTCCAGCTCTGCACGGATGCGGGGATTACCCTGATCGGTTACGTGCGGGGAGGGCGGTTCACGGTCTACAGCCATCCTGAGCGGCTGCAGGTGGCGGAGGCTCATGCGGAGCGGCCGGTTGTGGCGGGGAGGATTTCCGGCGTCACCGGCGTCATCCTGGCCGGCGGGGAATCGCGGCGGATGGGGAGCACCAAGGCGCTTCTCCCGTACAAGGGGGGGCGGTTCATCGAGGCGATCCACCGGCAGCTCATGGAGCTGTTCGACGAGGTGATCGTCGTGACCAATACCCCGGAGCTGTACGACTTCCTCCCCTGTCGGAAGGTTTCCGACATTCACGTGGGGAAGGGAGCCCTGGCCGGCATCCACGCCGGCCTGCACCACAGCGCGAGCGGGCGGATCTTCGTCACCGCTTGCGACATGCCGTACCTGAATAGCGGCCTGATCCGCGGGCTCGCCGCGCTCATGGGTGAGAACGCAGCCCTGGTGCCGGAGAGCGACGGCGGTGTGGAGCCGCTGCACGCCCTGTACGCCAAGAGCGCGCTGCCGGCAATGGACCAATCCCTGGCCGCCGGTGTGAGGCGGATCGTCGACGTTTTCGACCGGTTTCCCGTCCGGATCGTCCCGGCCAGCGAGGTGGCGTGCCTCGATCCGACCTTCGGCTCGTTCCGCAACATCAACACCCCCGACGACTACTACCGGCTCAGGGACGGCGAGCGGGGCGTCACGGCGACGGTTGAGGATGGGTCGAAACTTCAAGGCTTCGTGGGCTAATCCCGCCTGAAGCCTTGAAATCCAATCAACAGCCGAATTCAGGATCATCAGCGTCGAGAGGTATCTCCCCTCAACGCCACTTCCAGTCCCACCGAAACGGCCACTGACGCTCCCACCATCGGGTTATTCCCCATGCCAAGGAACCCCATCATCTCCACATGAGCCGGGACGGACGATGAACCGGCGAACTGGGCGTCGGAGTGCATCCGTCCCATCGTATCGGTCATTCCGTATGAAGCAGGTCCGGCACCCATGTTGTCCGGATGCAAGGTTCGCCCGGTTCCACCTCCCGAGGCCACGGAAAAGTACCTCTTCCCCTGTTCCAGGCGCTCCTTCTTGTAGGTTCCGGCCACTGGATGCTGAAAACGGGTTGGGTTGGTGGAGTTGCCGGTAATGGAGACATCAACGCCTTCGTGGTGGTTGATAGCAACACCTTCCCTTACATCATCTGCGCCGTAACAGCGCACTTTTGCCTTCTCACCTTTGGAGTAGGCCACTTCTCGGACGATTGCCAATTCTCCGCTGGCATAGTCAAACTGAGTCTGCACGTAGGTAAAACCGTTGATGCGAGAGATTATCTGAGCAGCGTCCTTACCCAAGCCGTTCAAAATCACCCTTAGCGGTTCCGTGCGGGCCTTGTTGGCCGAACGGGCCAATCCTATGGCTCCTTCTGCTGCGGCAAACGATTCATGTCCTGCCAGGAAGGCAAAACATTGGGTCTCCTCGGAAAGCAGCATGGAGGCCAGGTTGCCATGGCCGATTCCGACCTTGCGGTCCTCCGCCACCGATCCGGGAATGCAGAAAGCCTGTAACCCCTCGCCCAGGGAGCGTGCAATCTCAACAGCTTTGGACTCCCTCTTCTTCAGGGCGATAGCGGCACCAAGGATGTAAGCCCAGCAGGCGTTCTCGAAGCAAATCGGCTGGATTCCCTTGACGATGGTATAGACGTCCACTCCCTTGTCCTCGCACAGCTTACGTGCCTCCTCCAAGGAGGCAAGGCCATAATGGGCCAGGACGGGGGTGATCTTTGCTATCCTGCGTTCATATCCTTCAAACAGAGCCATATTGATATCCTCCCTGGATTATTCGTGCCGTGGATTGATCGTACGGGTTGCCTCAGCGAAACGGCCATAGCTGCCGGTGGCCTTGCTTAGGGCCTCATTGGCATCGGTCCCCTTGTGAATCATCTCCATCATCCTCCCCAGATGGACGAACTCGTAACCGATAACCTCGTCGTTAACATCCAGAGCCAGACGCGTAACATAACCCTCGGCCATCTCCAGGTAACGCACACCCTTGACTTTCGTGCCGAACATGGTTCCCACCTGGCTGCACAACCCTTTGCCCAGGTCTTCCAACCCGGCGCCTATTGGAAGCCCCCCCTCGGAGAAGGC
>JAJRCS010000021.1 GCA_028678815.1 Methanomicrobiales archaeon
GATCATCGTCCCCATGTTCGGGGCGATCATCCCGCTCCCCTTGCAGACCCCGCCGACGGAGAAGCCGTCCCCCTGGACCAGGGCATGCTTCTCCACGAGGTCCGTCGTCATGATGGCCCGGGCTACCTCCACCTCGGCGGCATCTTCATGCCGCAGCCGGGGGGCAACCTCCCCGGCCTGCCTCCGGATGATCCCGAGGTCCAGGTACCGGCCGATGACCCCCGTCGAGGCTATCCCGACCCGGTCCGGGTCCGTCCCGAGGGCGGCCGCGCCGATCTCCGCCATCGCGGCCGCGTCCCGCATCCCCCTCTCGCCGGTATAGGCGTTGGCGCACCCGCTGTTCACGATGATGCCGTCCAGCTCGCCCTTCGCGATCCGCTCCTCCATGAGGACGAGGGGGGCCGCCTTCACCAGGTTCCCCGTGAAGACCGCGGCGGCCGTGCCGGTCGCGGCGACGAGGGCGAGGCCGTACTTCCCCTCCTTCATGCCGGCCGCCCGGACGCCCTTCACCCCGCAGATGCTCTTCATGGCTCCTCCTCCTCTCCCCTGTTCCCGTAGGACTCCCCGAGGCCCCGGACGATGTCGGCCCGTGCCACGATCCCGACGAGCTTCCCTTCCCGGACCACGGGGAGCCGGCCGATGCGCTTCTCCACGAGGACGGCGGCCGCGGCATCGATCTCCTCGTCCCCGGTGATGGTGATGGCCGGTGAGGACATCACCGACCGGACCGGCTGGTCGCCGATATGGGAGAGGGCCTTCTGGGTGTGCTTCCAGTTGATGGCCTCCCGGATGGGGATCTCGATGACCTCGAGGGGCGAGGGGAGCCAGAGGTCCTCCGAGAGCCCCGGGGTCTTCAGGAGCCGGAGGATGTCCCCCTCGGTGATGATCCCCGCGAGCCTGTCCCCGTCCATGACCGGAAGTCCGCCGATCCGGTGCTTCCTGAGGAGGCCTGCAGCTTCCCGGACCGGTGCCTCCGCCGATACCACGACCGGGTCGGCGGTCATCACGTCGCGTACCTTCATGGCTGCCTCAGGGGAGGACCCCGGCCCCCCGGAGCCCGTCCTGCTCGGGGAACCCGCACATGAGGTTCATGTTCTGGATGGCCTGGCCGCTCGCCCCCTTCACGAGGTTGTCGATGGCCGAGACCGCGACCACCCGCTCCCCCTCGCTCTCCACCGCGATGTCGCAGAAGTTCGTGCCCCGGACCGCGGCGAGGACCGGCGCCTGGAGCCGGACGAAGAACTCCCCCTCGTAGTACTTCCGGTAGAGGGCCTCCACCTCCTTCTGCTCCAGGGGCTCCCTGAGGAGGATATGGGCGGTGGTGAGGATCCCCCGGTTCACGGGCACCAGGTGGGGGGTGAAGTACACCCCGGCCCCCGAGCCGAGCCGGGCGAGCTCCTGCTTCATCTCGGCGAGGTGCCGGTGCCGGGTCCACTTGTACGGGCCGATGTTGTCGGCGACCGCCGGGTAGTGGGTGGTGGCCGAGGGGGAGTTCCCCGCCCCCGAGACCCCCGTCTTCGAGTCGAAGATCACGGCCTTCGCCATCTTCGCGAGGGGTGCCGCCGCAAGGGTCGCCCCCGTCGGGAAGCAGCCGGGGTTCGAGACGAAGGGGACCCCCTTCACCTCGTCCCGGTGGAGCTCGGGGAGGCCGTACGGGGCAGGGAAGTAGTCGGTGTGAGGGACCCCGTAGGTCTTCTCGAAGACCTCCTTCGGGAGCCGGTAGTCCGCCGAGAGGTCCACCACCTTCATGCCCCGCTCCAGGAGCCCCCGCACGTAGCCCATGGCGGCGGTATGGGGGACGGCGAGGAAGGCGACGTCGGCGTCCATCCGGTCCACCGAGGGGTTCCGGAAGGTGAGATCGGTGAGCCCCTTTAAGTGCGGGTGGACCGAGTCCACCCGCTTCCCGTCGAGCTTCCGGGAGGTGGCGGTGACCACCTCGGCCGCGGAGTGGGTGAGGAGGAGCCGGATCAGGTCGCCCCCGGTGTAGCCGGAGGCACCGATAATCGCGATCTTCATGGGAGAAGATATTCGCAGGCGGGAATTTAAGGGTTATTCCCCGGGGGACGGGCACGGGGAAGTGGCCCGGATCAGGGGGCCGGGGGGCCCCCGGCCGAGACCTCCAGGAGGCGCTCGGCAAGGGCGGCGATCCGGATGTGCTCCTCGAGCCCCTCGACGAGGGGGCCGGGGAGGACGCTCTCCCCGAACCTCGCCCCCAGGTACGCGCCGCAGATGAGGCCGATGGTGTCGGTGTTCCCCCCGACGTGGCCGACGAGGGAGAGGAGCTCCCCGGCGGAGGGGTACCGGGCCATGAGGAAGAAGGCGAGGGGGAGGGTCTGGTACACCGAGAGGTCGTTTCCTATGAGCCGGATGGCATGATCGAGGCCGATCCCCTCCTGCTCGAGGTAGAGGGCATGCCGGATCTTCTCCCCGAGGAGGGGGTCCTCCCGGCTCACCTCCCCCCGGGCAAGCTCGAGGTCGTCCGGTGACCCGGCCAGGGTGTGGTGGATGAGCATGGCGACCCCGGTGCACGCGGCGATGGCGGCAGGGTTCGTGTGGGTGACGCTGCAGATCCGGGCCACCGTCTCCCGGATCTCGACCGGGTCGTGGTACGCGAGGGCAAAGGGGATCCCGGCGGGGATGCAGCCGGAGGTGGTGGAGTTCACCCCGCTCTCCTCCGGTGTCTTTCCCTCGGCGAGGTGGAGGCAGGCGGCCGCCACCGCCCCGTCCGGGGACCGGAGCTCCCCGGTGGCATGGATATCCCGGAGCTTGTTCGCGTACTCCCCGATGGAGAACTTCCGGTTGGCGAGGAGGGAGGCGGAAAGAAGCATCAGCTGGGTATCGTCGGTGAACTGCCCCGGGGCGAGGGCATCGTTCTGGTGCCCCTTGTAGGCACGCCGGAAGGAGCACTCCGCCCGCCAGAGGTCAGCCGGGTTCCCTTCCCCGGGCATCCCCATGGCGTCCCCGATGGCGGCACCCAGGAGGCAGCCGGTGTACCGGAGGCGCATTGAAAGAGTAATCGCCGGGAAGGGAATTAATCCTTTGTCCAGGAGGAGGCGCGAAGGCCCCCGGGTCGCGGAGCGAGCCGGGGTTGTCCCGGGGGGTTGGGGCCCCTCGGGACACGGCTCCTCCTGTCCAGGGGGGAGGAGGCACGGAGTGGCTCCTCCCGTCCAGGGGGGTAGGGGCCCCTCTGGACTGGGTAGGGGTCCCTCTGGAGCGAAGCTACCCGATTTTGGGCAGGTGGGTGAGAGACTCCTTGATCTTGCTGTCGGGGTACTCGAAGTCCGAGAGCTTCCCCTCGAAGTACTCGTCGTACGCCCCCAGGTCGAGGTTCCCGTGGCCGGAGAGGTTGAAGAGGATGACCTTCTCCTCCCCGTTCTTCCGGCACTTCAGGGCCTCGTCGATGACCGTCTTCACCGCGTGGGCCGTCTCGGGGGCGATGATGAGCCCCTCGGTCCGGGCGAAGGTGACCGCCGCCTGGAAGACCTCGGTCTGGTGCACCGCCACCGCCTTCATCACCTTGTCATGGACGAGCCGGGAGATGAGGGGGGAGTCGCCGTGGTACCGGAGGCCCCCGGCGTGGATGGCGGGCGGGACGAAGTCATGGCCCAGGGTGTACATCTTGGCGATGGGCCCGATACCGACGGTGTCGCCGTAGTCATAGGCATAGGCCCCCTTCGTGAGGGTGGGGCAGGAGGCCGGTTCCACCGCGATGGCCTCGACCTGCCGCTTGCCCCGGAGCTTCTCCCCGAGGAAGGGGAAGGAGATCCCCGCCATGTTGGAGCCCCCGCCGACGCAGCCGATGATGACGTCCGGCTCGTCCCCGGCCATCTTCATCTGCTCCATGGCCTCGATGCCGATGATGCTCTGGTGCATGCAGACATGGTTGAGCACCGACCCGAGGGAGTAGTTGGTGTCCTTGTGGGTCGCCGCGTCCTCCACCGCCTCGGAGATGGCGATCCCGAGGGATCCCGGGGTGTCCGGGTCCCTGGCGAGCATCGCCTTCCCCGACTGGGTCCTCTCCGAGGGGCTCGGGATGCACTCCGCCCCCCAGGCCTGCATCATGGACTTCCGGTAGGGCTTCTCGTAGAAGCTCGACCTGACCATGTACACCGTGCACTTCATGCCAAAGAGGGCCGTCGCAAAGGCGAGGGCCGAACCCCACTGCCCTGCACCGGTCTCCGTGGAGATCCGCTCGATCCCCTCCTTCATGTTGTAGTACGCCTGGGGGATGGCGGTGTTGGGCTTGTGGCTCCCCGGCGGTGAGACCCCCTCGTACTTGTAGTAGATCTTCGCCGGGGTCTTCAGGTGCGCCTCCAGCCGGTGCGCCCGGATGAGGGGGCTCGGCCGGTAGGTCCGGTAGATCTCCCGGACCTCGTCCGGGATGTCGATGTACCGGTCCTGCGAGACCTCCTGCCCGATGAGGGCCATGGGGAAGATCTGGGAGAGCTCTTCCGGGGTGACCGGTTTCATCGTCTGCGGGCTGAAGTAGGGATCCATCGGCGATGGCAGGTCGGCCTGGATGTTGTACCACCGCTTCGGGATGTGGTCCTCGTCCAGCTGGAACTTGGTCTGCATACCCCTCAGGTTGTGCCCGGGTCAATATATACATTGTGGTATTAAGCTGTCATAAAATGTATAAAAAAGTGCATTCTTGTTATTCGAACCTGAGCGCCTCGATGGGGTTCATCATGGCCGCCTTCCAGGCCGGGTAGATCCCCGAGAGGAGGGAGACCCCGATGCCGAAGGCCACCCCGTAGAGGATGTAGACGAGGGTGCTTGCCTCGAAGAGGTACTTCGTGGACTGGAGCATGACATTCACGGCAAGGTACCCCCCGGCGAGGGAGAGGGCGCCCCCGATGGCGCTCCCCAGGAGCCCGAGGATGAGGGCTTCGGAAAGGAAGATCCTCATCACCTCGCCCCGCTTCGCCCCGAGGGAACGGATGATCCCGATCTCCTTTGTCCGCTCGGTCACGGACATGAGCATCACGTTCAGGATGGAGATGCCGGCGACCACGAGGGAGATCCCCCCGATGGCGGTGGTGAAGGTGGAGATCTGGTTGAAGGCGTCGATGATGGTCGAGAGCACCTTCCGGGTGTCCAGGACGTTCACCACCTGCTCCCGCCGGTTCAGCTTGTCGTCCACGGCGGCCTTCACCCCGTCGATATCCTCGAGGTTCCGCACCTTGATGATCACCTGGTCATAGTCCCGTTCCCCGTACCGGGAGGCGAACCAGGTGTCCGGGACGACGAGGGCATAGTCCGGGTTGATGTCAAAGCCGATCCCCCGCTCCTTGAGGATCCCCACGATCCTCGCCCGCTCGTCCCCCGTGCCGATGCCGATGGTCTCCCCCACCTTCAGGTCGTTCTCCTCCGCGAGCTTCTTCCCCACCATGACCCCCGAGCCGTACCTGAGGTAAATCCCCCCCTCCTTCTCCAGGAGGACGGGGACATCGGCGGGATCCATGGCATAGAGGGCCGCGGTCTTCGCCTCGTTCCCGACGGTGATCCGGTCGGCACCGGTCCGGAGGGGGATGACCGTGTTCGCCCCGGCCGCCCGCCGGATCTCCTCGACCTGCCGCTCGGTGATCCTGAGCCCCCCGCTGCTCCCGAAGCTGCCCTGCGCGGAGCTGACGTGGGGGGAGACGACGATGGTGTCCCCGACGGAGGTGAGGGAGTCGGAGATGGAGAGGACGAGGCTGTTCCCGAGCATTCCCATGGAGGAGATGGCCACGACCCCGATGATGATCCCCACCACGGCGAGGAGGGAGCGGAGCCAGTGGAGCCGGATGTTCCGCCGGGCGAGGTCGAAGAGGATCATGCCACACTCCCGTCGACGATCCGGATGGTCCGGGAGGCGAAGCCCGCGATCCGGGGGTCATGGGTGACGAGGAGGATGGTCTTCCCCTGCCGGTTGAGGGCCCCGAGGAGGGCCATGATGGTGTCCCCCGTCCTGGTATCCAGGTTCCCCGTGGGCTCGTCGCAGAGGAGGATCCCCGGGTCGTTCACCAGGGCCCGGGCGATGGCGACGCGCTGCTGCTGCCCGCCCGAGAGCTCGGAGGGCCGGTGGGTGAAGAGGTCGGGGGTGAGGCCCACCGCCCCGAGGACCTCGGTGCACCGCTCCCTCGACCCGGCCGGCCGCCCCCTGAGGAGGAGGGGGAACTCCACGTTCTCGAGGACCGAGAGGAGGGGGATGAGGTTGAAGGTCTGGAAGACGAACCCGATGTTGTCCCGCCGGAGGGTCGTGAGATCATCGTCCGAGAGGGACCGCACGGGGCGGCCGCTGATGACGATCTCCCCCGTGGTCGGGACATCCAGGCACCCGATGAGGTTCAGGAGGGTGGACTTCCCCGAGCCCGAGGGGCCCATGATGGCGATGAACTCGCCGGCCATCACGTCCAGGGAGAGGTGGTCGAGGGCCAGCACGTCGCCTGCCGGCATCGGGTAGACCTTCGTCACGTCCTCCAGCCGGATGATGGGGTACGGGTCGGTCACGGGAGGGCTCATCCCCGGCGCCAGAAGTAGACGAAGAGGGCCGCCACGAGGATGACGAACATCCAGAGGAGGAGGTTCGTGAACCTCGAGGGCTCACTCCCCTGGTCGGAGAGGGCCTGGCTGCTGATTTCGACGGTCGTGGTGGTGGTGATGACATTCCCTGCCCGGTCCTTGTAGGTGATGAGGAGGGGGACCTCCCCCACCGTCGCCTTCGACCGGAAGGTCACCTCGAAGGAGGAGATATCGTCGGGCTCCAGGGATCCCACGACGTAGACCTTGTAGGGATCCACCGGGGTCACCTCCCCCTGGGCCGTGATGGTCACCGAGCGTGCCGTCTCCAGGCCGACGTTGGTCACGTCCCCCGCGACATGGATGGCGCCCTGCCCGGTGCTCACGTGGATGTTCGTGAGGACCGGGTCGGCCGCAAGCCGGTTCTCCACCGTGGAGAGGGGGATGGTGAGGGTGGCGGTGTGGGGGTTGATCCCGTTCTTGAAGTTTACCCGGAACCGGATGAAGGTCTGGCGCAGGGGGGTCACGTTGAAGGTGACGAGGGCGGAGCCGTCAGGCTCCAGGGTCCCGAGGAAGATCCCGGAGGGGGTGACGAGGAAGCCGTCCCCCTCGGGGGTCACCGTCACGGCGTTCACGGCGTTCGGCCTCGGGTTCCCCACCATGACCCGGTAGTCCCCCTTCACCCCCTGGATGATGGGATCCGGCGTCTCCAGGATGGAGATCTTCAGGGTCGAGGACTCCACCTCGGCCGGGATGCTGAAGGAGAGCCCCCCGCCCTCCCGATAGTCGAGGATGAACCGGAGGTAGTATATCC
>JAJRCS010000027.1 GCA_028678815.1 Methanomicrobiales archaeon
AGGCCGCGGTCATGATCCTCCGGATCGACGACGTCATCGCCGCCTCACGGGTTGCGGGCGGACCCCCCGGCGGGCCCGGCGGCATGCCTCCCGGCGGAATGCCCCCCGGCATGGGCGGCGACATGGACTTCTAAATCCCCACACCCTTATCCCCTTTTTCTGCACGTCCATCGAAAAGATTCTTACCCGCACCCCCACGGTTTTATACCCCCTCTGCTCAGGTACCCACCATGGGTGAGCGGTTCATCTTCACGAAGTACCGGACCTCCTGCTACAACTGCGGGAAGGAGGTGGACCAGGTCATCAAGGCGGTGCGGGCCCAGGCCCAGGTGGCCTGCTCCAACTGCGGGGCGACCCGGATCTACATTCCCCGGGCCTCGGAGGTGGGAAAGCCGGGGCTCTATACGAAGATCGGGTGCTACGACGTCTGGGAGCTCCTGGCCGATGCCCCGTGCATGAACTGCTGCATCGAGGGGCCCCACGACCTCGTCATCGGGTGCAGCCAGTTCACCACCCGGTGCCACAACTGCGGCTTCACCCACTTCTACAAGTTCAACGTCGAGTATATTGCACAGTGCCCGGTACCGGAGAAATAAAGGGCGCCTTTCTCAATTCTCCCTTTTCATCCCGGCCCTGTGCTTCTCCACATGCCCTTTCACGTCCGCGTAGGTTTTCACCCCGAGGAAGAAGACGAGGACGAGCTGGTTGTACCAACCGCTCGTGAAGGGGATCGCAAAGGATGCGAATCCCGCGAGCATGATGGTCAGGTGCATGGGGAGGATCCGCTGGTACGGCTGTGTGATAACCTCCTTCAGCCCTGTGAGCTCCCCCGGTTCCTTCCCCCGGTAGAAGATGAAGGAATACAGATGGTTGATGACAAAGATGCCGCAGGCGAGGATGAGGTCCGGATCGCCGAAGTTCACCGTCTGCAGGAACCCGAAGGCCGCGAGGAAGATAAGGTAGATCCAGTGGAAGAAGCCATAGTGGAAGGCAAAGAAGCCTGCGAGGACGAGCCTGACGAGCCAGACCCCGGGCCCCGGGAGGGCAATCCTCGCGAGATCCGGGAGAAGGCCCCCGCCCCAGAGGCGGGACCCCCCCGAGGCCCGGACCCCGGCTGCCGGGAAGGTGAGGATCTGGGCAATGGTGAAGATCCCGATGACAACGCTCTGGAACCAGTAGATGAAGATGACCGTGCCTACGTCCCAGTCCTGCAGGAGGGCAAGGATGATGGTGGCGAGGTTTGCCACCACAAGGGAGACGAGGGGGCGGGACAGGGGCCGTTGCCCTTCACCCGTGCTCATTCAGGCACTCCCGGGCCATGGAAGGTGCCGTCTGGTCGGATCAGACAGCATCAGTCATCTCCCCGGTTCCTCCGGCTTTCCCAGTTTTACCAGGATACCCGTCAGCTCGTGGTACACGGGGAACACCAGGTTCACCGTGTAGAACCTCGCATTCCCCGCCCACCGGCTCCGGAGGAGCCCGAGCTCCTCCAGGTTCGCGAGCTCCCGCCTCACCGCGTTGATGTTCAGCCCCGTGATCCGGCAGATCTCCCGGACATGGACCTCCCGCTCCGGGTGGAGGAGGAAGAGCTCCAGGAGCTTCACCCGGGTCCGGGAGGAGAAGAGGTGCGTGAGCATTGAATAAGAATGGTATCCAATTGATTAATAAAATTATCCAATATCATCGCTCCTCCCGCTCCATCCGGATGGCCTTCTTCGGGCACTCCTCGGCGCAGATCCCGCAGCCCTTGCAGAAGTCGAGGTCGATCTCAAGGTCCTCGGAGATCACTCCTTCCGGGCAGTAGAGGGAGCAGAGCCCGCACTTGTTGCACTGCTCCGGGTCGATGACCGGCCGGAAGGTCCGCCATCCCCCGGTCTTCCCCGATGCCCCCTTCTTCGGCCGCGAGACGGCGAGGCGTTCCCGCTTCTTTGTCACAGGACCAGCTCCCTGTAGGCCCGCTCTGCGGCGGTGACATTCCTCGGGTCCTGGAACATCTCGGCGATGGCCTTTGTGGCGGATTCGAGGGATATCACGCCGAGCCGGGCGATGGCCCCGAGGACCGGCGTATCGAGGACCGGTTCCCCGGCGATGACCAGGTCCTCGGCGAGGGCGATGCCCGTCAGGTCAACATGGTGGACCCTCTGGTGGTCGAGGGTGACCGCATGCCCGCTGTTCACGAGCACTGCGCCATGGGGCTTCAGCCCCTTCAGGACCTTTACCACGGGGACGAGGGTCCGGTCCAGCACCACGACGAGGTCAGGGTTCTGCACCTGGCTGTAGATCCGGATGGGATCCTCGTCGATCCGCGCGAAGGCGATGATAGGAGCTCCACGCCGCTCCGCCCCGTAGAAGGGGGTCGCGGTGGCATGCTTCCCGTCCCGGAAGGCCGCGAGGGCGATGAGCCGGGCCGCGGTCACGCCCCCCTGCCCGCCCCGGGAGTGGATCCGGATCTCAAACATCGGCCTTCACCCCGAACCAGTGCTCCTCCCCGGGCCTCCGGTCCCGCACGAAGGACGCGATATCCCCGTGGGTCACCTCCTGCCCGCCGAGCCCGGCGATGACGCTGTAGGGCTCGGCCCGGGCTGTCGAACAGAGCGAATGGGCGAGGACCCCGCCGAAGCCGAAGGAGTAGTCCCGGTCGATGACAACGACCTCCCTGCCCGCGAGATCGAGCTTCGGGAAGGGGCGGAACCACCGGATGCGGAGGACCCCTGCCCGGGTGCCCTCCTCCCTCAGCCGGTCGACGGCCACCTCCGCCTCCTTTGCGAGGGTCCCCATGGCGATGACGAGGACATCGGCATCCTCGCACCGGTACTCCGTGGTCATCCCGTACCGGCGCCCGAACCGGGCGGCGAAATCCTCCTCTGTTTCGGCAATGACTCGCTTCGCATCCCGCATCGACCGCTCCATCTCCCACCTGAACCGGTAGTAGTCCTTCGGCCCGGTGAGGGGCGCATAGGCTGCCGGGTGAGCCGTGTCGATGGCATGGGGAAGATGGAGCGGCGGGATAAAGGAACCCGGTTCGAGGGTCGCCAGGTCCTGCATGGTGTGGGAGAGGAGGAACCCGTCCAGGTTCACCATCACGGGGAGGAGGACCCGCTCGTCCTCGGCGATCCGGAAGGCCATGAGGGTGGTGTCGTACGCCTCCTGCGCCGTGGCCGCGTAGACCTGGAGCCAGCCGGTGTCCCGCTGGGAGAGGGCGTCGGTATGGTCTGCCCAGACGTTCCAGGGCGGGCCGACGGCCCGGTTCACGTTCGCCATCACGACGGGGAGCCTGGCCCCCGCCGCCCAGTGGAGGAGCTCGTGCATGTAGAGGAGTCCCTGGGAGGAGGTGGCAGTGAAGGTGCGGACCCCGGCAGCCGACGCCCCGATGCATGCCGCCATGGCCGAGTGCTCGCTCTCCACCGGGATATAGTCGCAGGCCAGCTCCCCCCGGGTGACGAACTGGGCGATTCGCTCAACGATCTCGGTCTGGGGCGTGATGGGGTAGGCGGCGATGACCCACGGGGCTGCCTGCTTCACCGCCTCGGCCACGGCATAATTGCCGGTTGCGATGATCTTCATGCCTCCCCGGCCTCCCGGAGGACCTCCGCCCGCCGGAGATCGATCTCCCCCTGCAGCCGTTCCACGAGAGAGGGCGGGATCCCCCTGAACCGGCCCTGCATCCCCAGGTAGTCCTGGAGAGGGACGGGGTTCTTCAACGGTCCTTTCGAGGGTGCGCTCACCGCGAGAACCCCGTGGACCCGCTCCCAGAGGATCCATGCCCCGGTCTTCACCGCCATCCGCCCCACCTCGATGGTCTTCCCGTGGGGGAACCGCCAGCCCGTGGGGCAGGGGCCGAGGAGGTGGATGAAGGACGGCCCCCGGAAGGTGAGGGCCTTCTCCACCTTCCGGTAGAGGTCCACGGGGAAGGCGCTGACGGCCGTCGCCTGGTACGGGGGATGGTGAGCCTCCACGATCCGGTCGATCTCCTTCTTCGGGTGGACCTTCCCCGCCGGGGTCGTCGTGGTGAGGGCCCCGAGGGGCGTGGACCCTGACCGCTGCATCCCGGTGTTCCCGTAGGCCTCGTTGTCAAAGCAGATGTAGAGGAAGTCCGTCTCCCGCTCGAGGGCCCCCGAGAGGGCCTGGAGCCCGATGTCCACGGTGCCCCCGTCACCCGCGTACACGATGACCCTCGTCCCCCTCCCCGCCCGGCGGAGGGCGGCGCTCATCCCCGAGGCGCAGGATGCCGCGGCGGCGAAGGCGATGTTGTACACCGGGACCTGCACCGCCGTGTGCGGGTACATCCCCTGGATGACGCTCGTGCAGCTCGCCGGGATGACGAGGACCGTATCGGGCCCCGACGCCTTCAGGATGTACCGGAGGGAGAGGGATGAACTGCACCCCGGGCAGGCGGAGGTGGTGGCGAGGATATGCTCCTCCTTCGGGATCGGGGCCATGGGACTCACAGCCCTCTGTTGGCCCGGGAGGATATGAGAGTTCCCTCAGGAGAGTTCCCTCAGGGCACGGAACCCTTTACTCGATCTCGGAGGGGAGCCATCCCATCTTCTTTACCGCGTAGTACGCGGCGATGGTGGCAACCACCGTGGAGCCTATGATGACGCTCAGGTACAGGGGGATGTGCTCCGGTGAAAATCCGAACATCGTGTTGGAGGCCACCGTTGCGATGGTGTTCGGGACGAGGAGGGCTGTCCCGATGATGGTGAGGTACGCGACGAGCATGGCGAGCCGGTTGTTCAGGATCTGGAGCTGGTTGTTGTAGATGGACTGGAGGACCTCGAGGCCGCTTGCCAGAACCTCGGAGAGGTGCTCGGCGAGGCCGATCTGGGCCTGGACCTCCCCGATGAGGGCATTGATCCGGTCAAGGATCTTGTCATCATCGGTGAGGAGCTCGGCATCCCCGTACCGGAGGGACGAGAGGGTGTCCACGGTCCCCCAGAGGCCGCCGAGGTACACGATAAGGGCATGCTTCATCTCGTAGATCCTCGGGCCGATGATGGACCGGGGGGTCTTCGGGTCAGAGAGCTCCCGGGAGAGCTGGTCCCCGTGCTCCTCGATCTCCACGAGGTAATCGAAGTTACGGGAGTTGTTCTCGTCGATGATCCGGATGAGGAGGAGGGTGATCTTGTCCACAGGGGGGAGGTGCTGCGGGATCTTCCTCATGAGGGTCTCGGCATACCGGCGCATCCGGAAGAACCGCTTCACCTCCCGGGTGTGGAGGGTCACGATGGAATTTCCCCGGATGAGGATGAAGAGGGGCTCGAGCTTCACGTCGAAGCCCTGCATGAAGATGGCCGGGATCATGACCCCCAGCTCGTTATCGAAGTCCTCGTACCCGCTCCTCGGGTTCTTCTGGAGGTTCCGGACGATGAGCTCGGAGAAGCCAAGCCGGGTGGCGGTCTGGAGGAGGTCCACCTCGACATCCTCCACCACATAGTCGATCCAGGCGAGGTGGGCCCCCTTCACCATGTCAAGGAAGTCCCGGCAGTGCTGGGACTCCATCCTCTGGGCGCCGTTCGGCCCAATCACCACACAGAAGGCCTTGTTCTCGGTGGCGGCGGCCCCCTCGGGGACCTTTTCCCGCACAATGACCTCCGGCCCCCCCTCCTCTGCCATAAGCTCATGTCTGCGCCCGGGGCCGATAAGGGTTGTGAGGGATACCCCGGGGACCATGTTCACCCGGGGGTGGTCGGAAGATTCTTCACCGGCCGAAGAGGAAATGGAGTTGAGACTGCAGGTACCCAAGCAGCTCTTCCGTTGTGGTCACGACATCTCCCAGTGCATCAATCAGGGTCTGGATGACCGTTATCGGGATGGATTGCGACGCCTCCGGGCTGGATTCCTGGCTCTCCTGGCCGGTTGTGCTTCCTGTCCCTTCAGATTCCTGTCCCCCTCCGGATCCGGAGGAGCTGGATCCCGTACTGCTGGATCCCGTGCTGCTGCCCGTTCCGGAACTCGTGCCGGAAGGAACAGCTATCGTCGTTCTGTCCCCCGGGAGTTCTTCGGCTTCTTCCTCAGCGGCGGTCTCGGTCTCTTTGCTGACCGTCGTGGTACCGGCTTCTTCTCCGCCGATCTTGATGTAGTACCGCGGGGTCTCGGTCGGGGCCGGCCCGGATGGGATGGCATAGATGTAGTTTGCCCTGGAGATCCAGGAACAGCCGGCATCGTTACATACCGAGAGGTTCACGGTGTACACCCCGGGTGAAGTATAGACGTGCATTGGGCTCTGCATCGACGAGGTTTCCCCGTCCCCGAAGTCCCATGACCAGCCTGAGACCGTCCCCGTGGAGGTATCGAGGAA
>JAJRCS010000045.1 GCA_028678815.1 Methanomicrobiales archaeon
CAGGATTAGAAAGGTAAAAGGGGGTTGAAAAAGGGGAGATTTGCGCAGATCCCCTGGACGGCCTCGCGTGAGGCACTCACCGAGGGTCCGGCAAGTGACGAAGTCACTTGCTGGGCCTCCAACGGGAGGACTGAGAAATGAGGCAGAATGCCTCATTTCGACGGTTTCACCGTCTTTACGCCCCGGAGCATGGAGATCTTCCCCGTCCGGACGAGCTCCTTCACCCCGTACTGCCTGAGGAGGTTCTCGAGGGCATCGATCTTCGAGGAGCCGCCGGTGACCTCGAGGACCACGGACTTGGACCCGACGTCCACGATCTGGGCCCGGAAGATATCGGCGATCTGCATCACCTCGGCCCGGCTGGACCCCGCCTCGGCCGTGACCTTGATGAGGGCAAGCTCCCGGTCCACCGTCTCGTTCTCGGTGATATCCGAGACCTTCACGATATCGATGAGTTTATTCAGCTGCTTGATGACCTGCTCCACCTGGGCGTCGTCCCCGATGACCACGATGGTGATCCGGGAGAGGTCCGGCTCCTCGCAGGTGCCCACGGCGAGGCTCTCGATGTTGAACCCCCGGCGGGTGAAGAGCCCCGAGACCCGGGAGAGGACCCCCGGCCTGTTCAGGACGAGGACCGAGAGGGTATGGGGCTTCATTCCTTGCCTCCTGTGATCATCTCGTTGATGGCAGCACCGGCGGGGACCATGGGGAAGACGTTCTCCTCCCGCTCGATCCGGAAGTCCAGGACGAAGGGCCCGTCGGTGTCAATGGCTGCCCTGAGTGCCTCCCGGACACCGTCCGGGGAATCCACCCGCATCCCGTCGACCCCGTAGGCCGCCGCGATCTTCACGAAGTCCACGGGCGGGAGCTCGGTGTACGAGTACCGCCGGTCGTAGAAGAGCTCCTGCCACTGCCTGACCATCCCGAGGAACATGTTGTTCAGGACGGCGACCTTCACCGGGATGTTGTTCGCGGCGACGGTGCCGAGCTCCTGGATGTTCATCTGGAAGGACCCGTCGCCGGCGATGTCGAAGACCGTCTCGTCCGGCCGGGCGAAGTGGGCCCCCATGGCAGCCGGGAAGCCGTAACCCATGGTCCCGAGGCCGCCCGAGGTGATCCAGGACCGGGGCTTCCGGAAACAGTACCACTGGGCAGTCCACATCTGGTTCTGCCCGACCTCGGAGACGATGATCCCCTCTCCCTTCAGGAGGTCGGAGAGCTCCCTGATGATGAACTGGGGCCTGAGCTTCCCGTCTTCCTTGTATCTGAGCGGGTGCTTCTTCTTCCAGGCCCGGACCTTCTCGATCCAGTTCTCCCTGCCGCCCTTCTTCGCCGAATGAAGCATGGCCTGGAGGATCGACCTCGCGTCCCCGACGATGGGGACGTCCACCGGCTTGTTCTTCCCGATCTCCGCGGGGTCCACGTCGATGTGGATGATCTTCGCATGGGGGGCGAAGGTGGAGACCTTGCCCGTGACCCGGTCGTCGAACCGGACACCCACGGCGAGGAGGAGGTCGGACTCGGTGATGGCGAAGTTCGCGTACTCGGTCCCGTGCATCCCGAGCATCCCCAGGTTCAGGGGATGGTCGCAGGGGATGCACCCGATGCCCATGAGGGTCGTCGTGACCGGGATCATGAACCGCTCGGCGAGCTCCAGGAGCTCCCCGGAGGCCTCCGAGGCGATGATGCCGCCACCGGCATAGATCACGGGGCGCTCGGCGGTCTCGAGGAGGGCGAGGGCCTTCTCTATCTGCCTCGCATGCCCCTTCACCGTCGGCTGGTAACCCCGCAGGGTGACCGGTCCCTCCAGGGGCCTGTCCTCCACCTGGTTCGTGGAGACATCCTTCGGGATGTCGATGAGGACCGGCCCGGGCCGACCCGTCCGGGCGATGTAGAAGGCCTCCCGGACGACCCGGGAGAGCTCCCGGGCGTCCTTCACCAGGTACGAGTGCTTCGTGACGGGCATGGTGATGCCCGAGATGTCCGCCTCCTGGAAGGCATCGTTCCCCAGGAGGTTCGTGGGGACCTGCCCGGTGAGGGCGACGATGGGGACCGAGTCCATGTAGGCCGTCGCGATACCCGTGACCAGGTTGCATGCCCCCGGCCCCGAGGTCGCGAGGCAGACGCCGACCCGGCCGCTGGCCCGGGCGAAGCCGTCCGCCGCATGGGCGGCCGCCTGCTCGTGGCGTACGAGGATGTGCCGGATGGGGGCATTGTACAGCTCGTCGTAGATGGGGAGTACAACCCCGCCGGGATAGCCAAAGATGGTCTCGACGCCCTCCCGCTGGAGTCCCTCAATCAGGATTTTTGCTCCGGACTTCATCCTCTTCCCTCAACAGTCTGTTCATGCCGGCGATCACCGCTTCGACGGACGCCATGATGATGTCCGTGGATGCGCCGCGCGATGTAATTATCTTCCCGTCCTTACTTAACCTTACCGTCACGTCGACGAGGGCCTCGGTCCCGCCGGTGATGGCATCCACGTGGTACTCCTCGAGCCGGATGTCCCCCACCGCGGCCACCGATCTCCGGAGGGCCGAGATGGCGGCATCCACCGGGCCATCCCCGGTCGCGGCCCCGGTGATCTCCTTCCCGTTCACCGTCAGGATCACCGAGGCAGTGGGGATCACGTTCGATCCCGAGACGATGGTGAACTGCCGCATAGCAATGGCCGGGATGGCCTCGAGGCCGAGGACCGTTTCCGCA
>JAJRCS010000049.1 GCA_028678815.1 Methanomicrobiales archaeon
GTCCGGTATCTATCTGATAGTTCCTACTTCGGCTGCTCCTTCCCCGCGATCTTCGCCTTCTCCTGCTCTGCGGCGATGCTCTGGGAGAGGGCGACGAGCCCCGTGGTGTCCCCGAGGTTCATCGTTGAGAGGACCGAGGCCGGGACGATGACGAGGGTGGGGCTCCCGGTCTTCAGGCCCTCGAAGAGCATGTTCATGGCCCGGAGGTGGAGGGCCGTGGGGTTGTTCTGGTAGGTCCGGGCCGCCTCCTCGAACTTCTGGGCCACCTGCTTCTCGGAGTCACCGAGGATGATCCGGGCCTGCCGCTCCCGCTCGGCCTGGGCCTGCATGGACATGGCGTTCTGGAGCTCCGTGGGGATGAGGATGTCCCGGATCTCCACGGACCTGATGTTCACGCCCCACTGCTCGGTCCGGAGGTCGATGATCCCCTGGAGCTCCTTGTCGAGCTTCTCCCGGTTCTCGAGCATGTCGGCGAGCATAGACTTCCCGATGATCTCCCGGAGGGCAGTCTGGGAGGCCCAGGAGATGGCGGTCCTGTAGTTCTCCACGGCAAGGGCCGCCTTCTCCGAGTCCACCACCTTCCAGAAGAGCACGGCCTCGACGTCCACCGGGACCGTGTCCTTCGTGAGGGTCTTCTCTGCCATGAAGGTGGTGGTGATGATCCGGAGGTCGATCCAGTAGGCCACCCGGTCGATGACGGGGAGGATGAAGAACGGGCCCGGCCCCGCGAGGCCGTTGTACTTCCCGAGCCTGAGGACCACGGCCTTCTCCCACTGGTCGGCGACCTTGACGGAGGCCGCGGCGAAGAGGGCCACGACGGCGACGGCAAGGATGCCCCAGAAGGCGATGGCCGGGTCCCCGCCGGAGAGGGTCCACACGGCCCATGCCCCGGGAATCAGGATGAGGAAGAAGATGAGAATCTGGACAGACGATGATTTCTCCATGTTCCCTGACTATTGCAGTCCACCCTTATAAGGTGATGCCGTGGACGGTGAGACCGGCCCTTCCCCGGATCAGCATGCAGGAAAGCGCAGGGGAAAACGGGGAGAAGTGAAGGATGCGAGCAGGAGGATGCCGCGGGGGGCACCGGCATCCTCCGCCCCGGTTCCAAGAGAGAGTGTGTGTATGCGAGAACCCGGGATTCTCCCGGCCGTGTCACCTGATGGTGCGCTTTATGGCGGCAACGGCGGGTTTTGCCGACCTGGCCCTGCTGAGCTCCTCGTTGAACTCGCCGCTGTCGCACATCTTCTTGAAGATCTTCTCGGCCCGCTCGATCTCGTCGAGTATCCTGTGGGTTCTCTCTTCAGGAATCGTCTTCGTGGCAAGGAACAATCGAGATCCCTCGAAACCTGAATAGGAGTAGTAGCGTGAATAAGTATTTAATGTTAATTTCGCGTGTAAATTTCATAAAATAAATTAACATCGGTTGACAACATGGGAGCGAAAGCTTCATCATGGCTGGGGAAATTCCGCGTAGATCCTGGAGAAAAGCAGTTATTCACCATTTCGGCCATTTTAAATCAGAGCAATGTTTATATACTAATTAGTGTATTTGAGAGATTCCCTTGATTTCTCCTGTTTTCTGATCTTCCATGCAATGGACGGCATCCCAAATCGCTTGCCCGGTGATCTCTGCCCGGTAGCCCCTCTGCCCGGCATTCCTGCGCCCTCGTATTGGTCCCCCACCCATCCCGGCAACCGCGCGCATCCACAACGGAATGAGAGGATTCTCCGGGCCTCGCGCCCGCAGGGGATCCCCGGGAGGACCCGGGAACCCCGTTCCTGCGTACCGACGGAGGGGGAACCCGCCCTGCCCGGGTTAACCGGTTTTCATGAATCCAGGTAGAATTGCCCCTTCACCCGTAAGAACTGTTTATATTCGTCTGAATGGTGATTTAAAGCCGCTGAAAAAAATCAAAGGATTTAAGTAATCATGCACATTTGGTACCGGATTGGGAGCTGGTGGCTGGTGGGAGCGGTGCCGGGGGAGGGGTTCGGTTTCCTCGAAGGGATACCCCTGCCCGCGGTGCTGCTGGATCCCGAAGGCGCCATCGTCCACCAGAATGCCCGGTTCTTCAGTCTCCTCGGGAGGAGCCCTGGGGAGAACCACGGGTCAGACGGGTTCGGGTTCGTGGATCTCCCCGACCGCGGGATGGCGAGATCCCTCCTCGGGGGGATGTCACGGGAGGGGAGCGTCTCCCTGAGGGCCTCCCTTCTCAGAAAGGACGGTGGCCGCGTCAGGGTGCTGGGCTTCTGGTCCCTCTTCGGGGGTCCCGAATCCCGCCCGCCGCTCTACCTCGGCCTCTTCATCGAGGTCCCGGAGACCGAACCACCCGGTCCCCGTGAGCACCAGGGGAAAGAGGGAGTACACGCGTCACACACTCCGGGGACCACGAACCTGTCTGCCCCGGGCGAATCCGATCCGGGCGCCATCGGGAGCTCCCGGCGGAACCAGATCATCCATACTATCGTCTTCCATGACGCGAAGAACCGGATCGCGGCCCTCCATGGCTATGCCGCCCTCCTCAGGGAGAGCCTCGCCGGCTCGGGCTTCCTCGCCTACCTGGACAAGCTCGACGAGATCGCCTCTGACCTCGAGCGTGACCTGGGGGTGGCCTCCATCTTCTCCCACCTCGGCCTCATCGCCCCCCAGTGGCAGAACCTCCGGGAGACCGTCATGAAGTCCGCCTCCCGGGATACCGGGGCGCGGATCTTCCTGGACGAGCTCCCCTCCTCCCTCTGGTGCCTCGCGGACCCCCTCTTCCCCCGGGTCTTTGCCAACCTCTTCGAGAACGCCCGGAGGCACGGCGAGCGGGTGACCACCATCCGGATCAGGGCCCGGGAGGGGGAGGCGGGCCTCGTCATCTCGGTGGAGGACGATGGCATCGGGATACCTGCCGACCAGAAGGAGCGGATCTTCGAGCTCGGCTTCGGGAGGCATACCGGCTACGGGCTCTACCTGGCCCGGGAGATCCTCGCCATCGCCGGCCAGTCCATCCGGGAGACGGGGGATCCCGGGAAGGGGGCCCGGTTCGACATCCATGTCCCCCGGGGCCGGTACCTCGTCCACCCGTCCTGCCCCGAGGAACCGGAGACGGTCCGGATTCCCGCGGCGTAACCTCGTTTTCAGACTCCGGATACCTTTCCTCCGGATGAGCCTTGCGGAGGTATCTCGGATTCGTCATCGTTGTCGTCTTGCTCTTGGGGGAGGGAGGTTTCGTAAGAAACCGACCTCGAGCGACGGCAGGAAAGCCGAAAACGATAACAAACTGGATCAGAATCTCTCATGCTCCCATCACCGGTCACCGCGAAAAGCGATGTAAGAAAAATACGGGGGTTTGGATGCTGGTATCGCTCAAACGAACCCCCTGAGTTTTTCGAAGAAGCCGGCGCTCGTCTCCTCCTTCTTCTCACCGGAAAACTCCCTGAGGAGCTCCTTCTGCTTCTTCGTGATCTTCTCGGGGATGTGGACCACTACCTTGACAAACTGGTCCCCCCGCCTGTCCGAATTCAGGCCCGGCATCCCCTGGCCCTTGAGCCGGAAGACCGTGTGGGTCTGGGTGCCTGCCGGGATCTTCAGGCCCCCCGTTCCTGTCATGGTGGGGACCTGGACCTCCCCTCCCAGGATAGCGGTGGCAAAATCGATGGTGGTCTTGCAGTACAGGTCACGCCCGCGCCTCTCGAAGATGGGGTGGGGCGCCACATGGACGACCACATAGAGGTCCCCGGGCGGCCCGCCCCTCTCTCCTGCCTCGCCCTCGCCGCTGACACGGAGGTACTGCCCGTCATCGATCCCCCTCGGGATTTTCACCTCGATCTTCGCCACCTTCCGCAGCTTCCCCCTTCCCTGGCATGTCTCACACGGTTCGGTGGTGATCTTCCCTGCCCCCCCGCACTGGGGGCAGGTGGAGATCTGGACCATCTGCCCGAAGGGGGATCTGCGCACGCTGCGGATCTGTCCCGTGCCGCCGCACTTCGGGCAGTCCTTCAGCGTGCCGGGCTTCGCCCCTGTCCCGTGACAGGTTGGGCATTCCACCGAGTGGGGAACCTCGATGGTCTTCTTCACGCCATGGAAGGCCTCGTCAAAGGAGATCTCGAGGTCGTACCGGAGGTCTGCCCCCGGCTGCGGCCCCCGGGTGCGCTGCGCCCCGCCTCCCCCGAAGACATTGAAGATGTCCCCGAATCCGGAGTCTCTGAAGAGGTCCTCGAATGAGGTCGTGCGGAAGCCGGCGAAGTCCTCAGGCCGAAAGGCCGCGTGGCCGAACTGGTCGTACTGGGCCTTCTTCTGGGGATCGGAGAGCACCTGGAAGGCCTCGTTGATCTCCTTGAACTGCTCCTCGGCCCCCTTGTTCCCGGGGTTCAGGTCCGGGTGGTACTTCCGGGCGAGGTGCCGGAAGGCCTTCTTGAGATCCTCCTCTGACGCGTTCCTTGGGACGCCCAGGAGCTCGTAGTAATCCTTCTTTGCCATGCTGTATGGCCGGATCCTCGGCTAGTCCTCCTTTACCTTGAAGTCCGCGTCCACCGCGTCCTCGGTGCCTGCCGGGCCCTTCTTCTCCCCCTGGCCCCCGGAGCCCTGGCCGGCTCCGGAGCCGGCCTGCTTCGCCGCCTGCTCCTCGGCCTGCTTCTTCTGGGCCTCCTGGTAGATGGCCGATCCCGCCTCTGCGAGGACCTTCTGGAGTGCGGCGGTCTCGTCCTTTATCTTCTGGATATCCTTCCCCTCGAGAGCTGATCTCGCGGCCTTGATTGCCGATCCTATCTTCTCCTTCAGGTCGGCCGGGATCTTCTCCCCGAGCTCGGCGATGGTCTTCTCGGCGGTGTAGATGAGCGAGTCGGCCTCGTTCCTCGCCGTCGCCTCCTCCTTCCTCTTCTCATCATCGGCCGCGAACTGCTGGGCTTCCTTTACCATCCGGTCTACGTCCCTGTCGGCGAGCTTGGTCGACGCGGTGATGGTCATCTTCTGCTCCTTCAGGGTCCCCAGGTCCTTTGCCGTGACATTCAGGATGCCGCTCGCATCAATGTCGAAGGTCACCTCGATCTGGGGTACCCCCCGCGGGGCGGGCGCGATCCCGACCAGGTTGAACCTCCCCAGGCTGATAGTGTCGGCTGCCATGGGGCGCTCGCCCTGGAGGACATGGATAGTGACCTCGGACTGGAGGTCGGCGGCTGTCGTGAAGATCTGGCTCTTTCTTGTCGGTATCGTGGTGTTCCGGTCGATAAGCGCGGTCCTCACCCCGCCCAGGGTCTCGATCCCGAGGGTGAGGGGGGTGACATCGAGGAGGAGGAGGTCCGTCACCTCTCCGGCGAGGATGGCGCCCTGGATGGCCGCCCCCAGCGCGACGCACTCCATGGGATCGACCCCGCGCTCCACCTTCTTCCCGACCCGGTCCTCGATGAACTTCTGGACGATGGGCATCCTCGTCGGGCCGCCCACGAGGATCACCTTGTCGATCCCATCCCTCGTGAGCTTCGCATCCGAGAGGGCCTGGTCGAGGGGATGGACACACCGGCTGATGATGGGTGCAATGAGCTGCTCCAGCTTCGAGCGGTTCAGCTTCAGGGAGAGATGCTTCGGTCCTTCCTTGTCTGCTGTGATATACGGGAGATTGGTCTCGGTCTCGAGGACCGTGGAGAGCTCGATCTTCGCCTTCTCGGCCGCCTCGCGGACCCGCTGGACCGCCATCCGGTCCTTCTTCAGGTCCACCCCTTCCTGCTTCCTGAACTCCTCCACGATCCAGTCCATCACGACCTGGTCCATGTCGGTCCCGCCGAGCTGGGTGTCGCCTGACGTGGAGAGGACGTTAAAGGTCCCGTGCCCGAACTCCATGATGGTCACGTCGAGGGTCCCGCCCCCGAGATCAAAGACCAGGATCTTGTGCTCCCCGCCCTTGTCAAGGCCGTATGCCATGGAAGCGGCAGTAGGCTCGTTCACGAGCCGCACGACCTCGAGGCCCGCGATCGTCCCCGCATCCTTCGTGGCCGTCCGCTGGTTGTCGTTGAAGTAAGCCGGGACGGTGATGACCACCTTCTTCACCTCCTCCCCAAGGAAGGCCTCGGCGTCCTTCTTGATCTTCTGGAGGATGAAGGCCGAGATCTGCTGGGGGGTATAGGTCTTGCCGAGGATCCGATACACATGATCGGTCCCCATCTTCCGCTTCGCGGCCATGACCGTTGCATCGGGGTTGCTGATGGCCTGCCTCCGCGCCGGCTCCCCCACGAGGAGCTCCCCGTCCTTCGTGAACGCCACCACTGATGGAAACATCTTTCCTGCGACGGTCACCCCTTCTGCCGAGGGGATGATGGCAGGCTTCCCGCCGAGCATGACCGCTGCCTGGCTGTTCGATGTCCCCAGATCAATCCCGATTATCTTCTCCTTTCCCATGGTTCTCCTCCTTGCATTCTCCGGTGTGTTCGGCAATCTTCACCTTTGAAGGTCTAATAACCTTGGATCGGAGCAGGTATCCCCTCTGATACTCCTCGAGGATTGTTCCTTCCTCCTCGCCGCTCTCGCCCTTTGCTATCGCCTCGTGGAAGTTCGGGTCAAACCGCTTCCCGTGGCTCTCGATGCTGCGTAACCCATGGCTCTCCAGTATCCTGTGAAGCTTCCGAGAGAGAAGCTCGAACCCCTCCCGGTTCTTCTCCCGGGTGAGGGACGGGAGAGCCCTCTCCAGGTCGTCCAGGACCGGCAGGAGGTCGCGTACCAGGGACTCGCCCGCGAGCTGGATCACCTGCTCCCGCTCCCTGTCGAGGCTCTTCCGGTAGTTGTCGAAGTCGGCCTGGAGGTACTGGAGCCGGGTGAGCCGCTCGCCGGCGAGCTTCAGGGCCTCCGCGAGCTCCTGCCGGAGGCGCGCCGCCTCTTCAGGGGAGGTACACTCCTGCCCGTTCTCCTCACCGGTCATCCGGTATAATATCGGCCATGCCCTCATTTTACCTTTGTTGCGTGCGGCGGGCAGGAGTGCCGGGCGGGGCAGGTGGGGGGGTGAGAGGACCGGGGTGCCTCGCCCGGGGGTGACCAGGGAGGTTTCCCCTCAGGCGAGGATGGCCCGCTTCGGGTCGAGGAGGATGGTGTTGTCGAGGCCGATGCAGGCGATGGCGGCGAGGGCCCCGATGACACCCCTCCCGCCGGCCGTGAAGATGCCGTGCTTCCGGGCCATCTCCGCCGCCTCCTCGCGGGTGACCGTTCCCGTCCGGGCCCGGTTCCCGTATTCCCGGAGGTCCCGGGGAACGGTGAAGCCCTGCTTGATGGCGACCCCCCATTCGGGGGAGAGGGCCTCGTCCGAGACGAACCGGAGGCTGTGCTCCCGGATCTGGGGGCAGAGGGCAGGTTCTGCGGCGAGCTCGATGAAGCTCGCCGAGTTCCCCGCGGTCCGCTCCGGGCTCGCCGGGTTGAGCATCACGATGTGGTGCCCGATGGGCATGATCCCCCCGAGAGTGGAGAGGTGCTGCAGGAGGGCGAGGGTGAGGGCGAAGGTCGCGCCCCCCTTTGCGGAGTCGGTGTCATCGATCCCGATGGCGAGGTACCGCATCGCCCGGGTGGTCACCTCCCCCTCCACGAAGGGGCCTGACCGCACGATCCTCACCCCCTCCACCCCGTCGGCCTGGCCCATCATGTCGGTGAGGGAGTAGGCCGGGCCCCCGACGCACCGGATGGTCTGGACGAGGTCCTCCCCCTCCCGCCTGAGGCCGGTGACCCCGACAGCCGGGTCGGGGAAGAGGCCGATGGGGGCCTCCCGCTCCCCGAGGAAGGCCTGCTCCCGGAGGAGGGTCCCGTCCCGGGAGACCCGGGAGAGCACCCCCCCGGCCCGCTGGTGGTGGAACTTGCAGTAGGCCGCGCAGGAGGCCGAGAGGCACTCGTGGTAGATCTCCACGGCGTCCCCGTCTATGGTGGTGAAGATCCGCCGGCAGGCGCTGGAGGGCATGGCGCTCTTTGCGAGGTACCGGGCCGGGGACCTGCCGCGCTTCTCCTCCCGGACCACGAGGCACCCCTCGGCGAGGAGCCGGTTGATCCAGTCCTGGGCCGTGGACCTCGGGAGCCCCGTGCTCTCCGCGATGTCCGAGACCGTGAAGTACCCCCGGTCCAAAGTGTACTGCCGAATCAGCCTGAGGATCTCCCGGCGGCGTTCAAGGACGCCCGGCATACTGCTCCCTGATGGAGAGGAGGTCGCCGATGACCGCGCTCGCGGTCTCGATGGATCCCGCCCCCTTCCCGATGAAGGTGAGCTCCCCGGCCATGTCCGTCTCCACGGTGACGGCGTTGAGCGTCCCCTCCACGAGGAGCGGGTGGCTCCGGGGGATGATCCGGGGCGAGACCCGGAGGAGGTCCCTCGAGGGGATGGCCTCCCCGATGAGCCGGATGGCCACCTCCTCGTCCATGGCGAGCTGGATGGCCTGGGGGGTGATGAGGTCGATGCCCGTCACGTCGACGTCCGCGAGCTTCGCGTCCATCCCCCAGACGGTGTTCGCCA
>JAJRCS010000158.1 GCA_028678815.1 Methanomicrobiales archaeon
GGGAGATTTTGCTGCAAGCTCATACCGCTCCTGAGGGTATCCTCCCGGAATGGATCCCGGTGAGGCCACTCCCCGCGGTGATGATCCCGGGGGATGAGCTCATTACCCCGGGAGGCTTACCCGTTCATGGAGGGACGTGGTTCCTGTGGGCGAAGATGAAGAGGAGAGGTTCATGGAGGAGGGGACCCGGCTCGCGGTGCTGGGCCGGTTCAGGCAGTCCGTCGAGTGCTTCGACCGGATCCTCGCCCTCCAGCCCCATCACTCCGGCGCCCTCGTCGCCCGGGCCTCGGGCCTCTCGAGGATGGGGTACTTCCAGGAGGCGGTGAAGTGCTGCGAGGAGGTCATCGGCAGGGATCCCCTCCATCCCGGGGCCTGGTTCATCCGCGGGAGCGTCCTCTACATGACCGGCCGCTGGACCGAGGCGATCCCCTGCCTGGACCGGGCAACGGCCATCGACCCGCGGTATGCCGAGGCATGGTATACCCTCGGGAACTGCCAGTACTACCTGGGGAACTACGACGAGGCCATCGGCTGCTATGACACCGTCATCGCCCTCGACCCCCTCTACCCGAAGGCCTGGTACAACAAGGGGGTTACCCTCGCCGACGTGCGGCAGTACGAAGAGGCGCTCAGGTGCTACGAGGAGTGCACCCGGATCAACCCGGGGGTCGCCGTGGTGTACACGAACATGGGGGTCGCCCTCGCGGGCCTCGGGAAGTTCGAGGAGGCCGTCGGGCAGTTCGACCGGGCCATCGGCATCAACCCCCATGACCCGACCGGCTGGAACAACAAGGCCGCGAGCCTCCGGCGCCTCGGGAGGGACGAGGAGGCCGGTGCCTGCGCGGAGAAGGTGCGGGAGCTCACCCGGGGCCGGAATATGCCCTGGATCATCCGGTAGGCTCTCAGAACCGGGTGTCGAGCCCCTCCCCGAGGGATCCCCTCTTCTCCCGGTTGAGGGCATCGAGGTACTCCTCGTAGAGGTGGATCCGGGTGGAGACCGGGAAGGGGATCCCGAGGGTGGAGATGATGGCCTCGCCCGGCTCCAGGGTCTGGATCTCCGTGTCCATGGGCGAGAGGTCCTGCTTCGCGTGCCCCGCGATGATGGCCCGGTCGTTCCGGTCGGAGAGGCCCATCACGACGAAGGTGTTCATCTGGGCGAGGACCCGGGGATCGACGTTCTTCGGCTGCTGGGTGACGACGCAGAGCCCCACCCCGAACTTCCTCCCCTCCATGGCGCACTCCCGGAAGACGGCGGTGCCCGGCCCTCCTGACCCGAGGACCCGCTGGGCCTCCTCGATGGTGATGAGCACCTCCCTCCGGTCGGGAACCTCCTCCTTCCCCCAGCCCGATGCCTCGCCCCGGTGCCGGTCCAGGATCTTCCGGGCGAGGACCGAGAGGACGAAGAGCTCGCTCCGTTCGCCCATGCCGGGGATATCCACGAGGACGACCCGGTTCCTGGCGAGGTCTGCGAGGATGTCGGGGATGGAGGAGCCCTTCGCCCGGAGGAACGGGTTGGACCTGACGAGGATCCCCAGCCGGCGTTTCATCACCTGGAGGGTGCCCTGCGCGAAATTGGCGAGCTTTTCGGCGGTCTGCCGGTACCGGGTGGTGGCCATCCACTCACGATTCTCGTCGAACTCGGTGTGGAGGAAGAGGTCCACGAGCTCGCTCCCCCGGACGTCCTCGAGCATCTCCACGAGCTCCCGCTGGGCGGGGGAGTGGTCGAAGAGGAGGAGGAGGTCGGGGGCCCGGAGGTCGTCGTACTCGAGGAAGAGGCTGGAGAGGGAGTACTTCCGCCGGAAGGCCTCGTCCCGGATGGTGTAGACGGCAAGGCCGTCCCGCCCGGCCTGGTAGTGGATGAGCCCCTCCGTGGGCTCACCCGTTGCCGAGACCCCGCCGGCCACGTACTCGCCGTGGGGGTCCACGAGGAGGAGGCCGAACCTCCGGGCCTTCATGCAGGAGGCGCAGAAGACCTTCATGAAGTTGCTCTTCCCCATGCCGGTCGTCGCAAAGACCCCCATGTGCTGGGGCATGACCCGGCTGTGGAGGGCGACCGTCACCCCCCGGAGGATATCCTGGCCGGACTTCAGGGAGCCCACCTCCACGTCCCCCATCACCTGCTCCAGGAACCGGAAGTCGGGGGCCGAGGGTGCGGCCACCCGGGAGAACTTGGCAGGGAGGGTCCGGGGCCTCCGGAAGGTCCCGTTCCGGTCCACGAACCCGAGGGGGAGGGCCTCCACGATGAGGTACACGTCCTCGGAGAGGCCGTAGAACTGCCCGGAGTGGGCCCGCAGGTCCCACTTCACGTCCTCGAAGTTGGACTCGTGCCTCAGGTCGGTGACCCGGGCAAAGAAGGTCATGCCCTTGACAGGGTCCTCGATCTTCAGGATGTTGCCCACGTAGAGGGTCTCGTCATAGGGGATGGCAAACCGGTACGAGAGGACCGAGTTCCCGATGAGCCGGTACTTGGAGGGGTAGCCGAGGTCAGTATCGCGCAAATTCATCATGGAGGTCACCAAGGAGGTCACGGGCGCTCCGGGCGTCGAGCCCGGACCGCGCCATGCCGGAGATGAGGTCGTTCTTCGCCTGCCCGACGGCATCGGCCGGGATCCGGGCGGTGCGGTGGGCATCGAGGAGGGGATAGGGGTAGCCGGTCACCCGCCCGTCGTCCGACCAGCCGGCGAGCCGGGAGACCATTTCCCCGAGCTCGTCATCACCGGTCGGGCCGGGCACCTCGATCCTGAAGGCCAGGTGCGAGCGGGGGTGGAGCGCCGCGACGCAGGGGACGCCGTGGCGCCACTGCCGGTACGGGGTGACGTCGAGCCCCTCCTCCCCGATCCGGAGGACCCAGGGCGGGGTGATCCCGTGGGCTTTCGCGAGGGCGAGGGCCGCCGGGACCAGGGGGAGCCCCCCGCCCCAGGTGACGGAGGTGCGCTTCGTCACCGCGCAGAGGTGGATGCCCCTCTTTGCACAGGTCCTGATGAGCCGGAGGAGGACCGGCTCATGGCTCGCGTGGGTGACCCGGAGGGCACCATCGAGCACGAGAAGGTCCCCCTGCCCGAGGCGTTCGGCAGCCCTGAGGGCGACCCAGTACTCCAGGGTGTCCCGGAGGATCCCCGCGGTCCGCTCCGGCTCGTCGTCCCGGATACCGGTGTCGGGATCGGTACCGAAGCATTCCCGGTACAGGCCCGAGAAGCTGGCATCCCTCGCCTCCTGCCCGAGGGTCACGAGCCGCAGGGGGGTGACGGCCCGGAAGGTCCGGGCACCGGCCGAGAACCCGCAGGCCGCGGCCCTGAGGAGGACCGCGGCGATGCACCCGGCATCGAAGAGCATGGCATTCGAGCCGTCGACGGCGGCGAGGATCCCGGCCTGGACGGGTTCTACCCGCCGGTAGGACTCCGGGCCAAGGCGGAAGCAGGAGGCAAACCGGGCCGGGAGGTCGGGGGGGTGCAGGCTGCCGATGCGCCCGACCAGGGCGTCGAGATCCTGCCGGTACTCGTCGTCCCCGGCGTCCCCCCCGGTCATGGGCAGCCCTCCCCGAAGTCCCGGATGCGGCTCTCGCTCCCGGAGACGGACTCCACCACGAGGGTGTTCCCGAACTCGCCCTGCACCTCGGTCACGTGGGAGATGAGGAAGATCTGGGGAAAGGAGGGCTCGAGGGCCCGGAGCGCCCGGAAGATGTTCCCCCTCCGCTCCTCGTCCTGGCTCCCGAAGATCTCGTCAAAGATGAGGAAGGTGCTCTCCTGGAGCTCGTGCATTCCGGCGATGTACCGGGAGAGGGCGATGCGAAGGGCGATGGCCACGTCGTCCTGCTCGCCACCCGAGAACCGGGAGACCGGGAAGTCCCCGCCCAGGTCATGGACGAGGAGCCGGAAGGCATCGTCGAGGATGACGGTGTCGTACCGGCCGTCGGTGATATCCGAGAGGATCCGCCCGGTCTCGTCCTGGACCTGGTCCCGGACCACACCGAGGAGGTGATCGGTGAAGCCGTTCAGCTGCTCCCTCGTGAGCTCGAGGAGCCCGATCTCCTCCCTGAGCCGGTCACGCTCCCGGGTATCCTCCTCCATCCGGCCGAGGTCACCGGTGAGCCGTTCCCGCTCTCCTTCCACCCTCGCCTTCCCTGCCCGGGCCCTCTCCAGCCGTCGTCCCAGCTCGAGGGCCTGCCGCGAGTTCTCCGCGAGCCGGGACTCCGCCCGCCGGAGGTCCTCCGGCGAGAACCCGATGGCCGAGAGCCCGGACCTGAGGCCTTCGAGGGCCTGCCGTGCAGCGGCGGCCCGTGCCAGGAGGTCCCTCTCCTGCCCGACGAGGACAGGGACCTGCTCCATCCCGGGCTTCAGCTCGAGGTAGCGCCTGTGGGCCTGCTCGGCCGCGCGGTACTCCTCATCGATCCTGCGATGGAGATCGGGATCAAACCCGAGCTCATCCCTCTCCCGGGCGGTGCGTTCCGCCTCCCCCTGGAGGGCCTCGATGCTCTCCGCCATCCTCCCCGTCCGCTGCACGAGCCCCGGACGGGCCTTTAACCGTTCCGAGGCACCAAGGCTCTCCATCCAGGGGGCCTCGAGCCCCGCCAGTTCCCTCTCCAGGGCCTCCCGGAGGCCGGGATCGTACCCGAGGGCGGCCATCTCATGTTCGAGCTGCTCCCGGGCGGCGATCTCCCGGAGGGTCTGGTCCTGGACCGCGGTCCATTCGGCAGTCGCCTCCTCCAGCCGGCTGCAGTCCTCCCTGAGCCTCCGCGCTTCCCCGAGAAGGGAGTGGAACGCCGCCAGGTCCGCCTCGGCCTTCCGGATCTCCGACTCCCGGCCGGCCATCACCTCCCGCAGGGCCCCGGCGTCCCGCCCGATATCGGCCAGCAGGTCCTGGTACCGATCACCCAGGGGCTGGCGGCAGGTGGGGCAGGCGCCCCCGGCACCTCCGGCGGCCAGGGTGGAGAGGCTCTCCTCCAGCTCCTCCAGCCTCCGGGCTGCAAGGTCCCGGGCGGCCTTTCCGTCGGCGATGACCTGCTGGAGCTCCTGCCGGCGGGCCTCGAGGGCGGGGACCGGGTCCGCCGCCATCTGCTCCGGAACCCCTGCGTCGCGGGCCAGGCCTGCGAGCCGTGCCCGGGCCTCCCGCATCCCGTCGATCCGGGACCGGAGGAGCCCGCCCCGCTTCGCCAGTTCATCGAGGACGGCGCCCGTCCTGTCGATGCCGGCCGCGATGGCGCGGTACCGCTCCTCCATCGCCCGGAACCCGGCAAGCCGGCCCTGGATCTCCCCGCGGCGGGCAAGGGCGGGGGCGAGGGCCCGGACCCTCTCCTCGTCCCGGCCGAGCCGGGCATCCTCCTCCCGCAGCCGGGCGAGCTCCCCTTCCGCCTCGGCGATCCGCCCCTTCACCCCCGATTCCCGTGCTGTGAGTTCCTGGAAGGTGCGTGACCGGCCGGCGCTCTCCAGGGACCGTTCCCGGAGGGTCATGAACCCGGTCTCTGCCGCCGCCAGGCCCTGGAACTCCTGCCGGTGCTCCTCGAGGGATGCCAGCCTCTTCCTCGTCAGCCCGAGCTCCTTCCCGAGGCCGGCTGCCTCCTCCTCCTTCGCCTGGATGAGGGACCTCGCCGCATGGTCCCTCTTCTCCCGTTCCCGGTGACCCCTCTCCTCCTCTTCGAGGGAGGCCCGGGCCGCAGCCAGGGCCTGCTCCTCCTCCCCGAGGGCGAGGATCTCCTGTTCAGCCTTCGAGATGCCCTGCCCGGCCTCCTCGAGGGCCTGCCG
>JAJRCS010000096.1 GCA_028678815.1 Methanomicrobiales archaeon
TTCACCATGGAATCCGTGAAGGCCATGAAGCTGAAGGAGAAGGGCTTCGGGATCGAGACCGAGATGACCGTCGAGGCGGTCAGGAACGGGCAGCGGATCATGGTGGTCCCCGTCCACTACCGGAAGCGGGTGGGGACCCGGACGAAGCTCAATCCCTTCCACGACGGCGCGAAGATCGTCACCACCACCTACCGGCTCGCGAAGGTGAACAACCCCATCTTCTACTTCGGGCTCATGGGAGTCCTCCTCTCCATTGCAGGGGTGGTCGTCGGGGTCTACGTGGTCATGGAATGGCTCAAGGGGATCAACCACATTCCCATGACCATCCTCACGGTCCTCCTCATCATGGTGGGCTTCGAGATCTTCATGTTCGGGGTGATCAGCGATATCCTCCTCTCCTTCCACCGGGAGATCATCCACGAGCTCCAGCTCCTCCAGCAGCCCCGGAAGGAGCGGTAGGCAAGGGCCCGGCCCGGACCCGCCCCCCGGTGCTCTGCAGCCTTCCGCACTTCCCCCCGCGAACGAGGTGAGATCCCAGTGGCAGTCATGTTCCAGGTCGAAGGGCCCGGCAATCCCCGGCCTCTCCTTCTTGCCCTCGGCAGCCTCGCCCTCCTCACCGGGGGGCTCTTCCTCCTCTTCCCCCGCGAGTCCCTCCGGGTCATGCTCTCCCTCGCCGGGGTTCTCGGCCTCGTCCTGGGGGTGATCCTCCTCGTGAGCGCCGCGAGGATGATCCAGGACGGCACCCCTGCCTTCCTCATCGCCCTCATCCCCGGCATCTGTGCCCTGGTCTTCGGGGTGGTGGCCTTCGCGAACCCGGGGCTCATCGTGGCCTTCATCGCCGTGATCCTCGGGTTCGCCTGCATCATCGCGGGACTGGGGGCCGCAGGTGCCGGGATCTTCCAGGAGGGACCGGCCCTCCGGAGGCTCGGAACCCTCGCGGCCGGGTTCCTGCTTGCTGCCATCGGACTGCTCGTTCTCCTCGATCCCCGGGGTGGAACGGTCCTCGCCCTCCAGCTCGCGGGGCTCCTCATCGCCGCTGCAGGAGTCATCCTCCTCGCCCTGGGGATCAGGGCACGGTACACGAGGAACCCCCTCGAGAACCCCGAGTACCGGGTCATCGAGGAGAAGTAAAGGGGAGCCGGGGAGGGGAAACGGGGTTACTGCCGGGCTCCCTTCCCGAGGAGCTCCCGGTAGAAGAGGATCCTGCACGCGTGCTCCGCGGCGCTCGTGACGAGGTAGGCCTCCTCGAGATCCCTTCCGGCGGCAAAGGTCCCGTGCCCCCGGGCAATGGCGATCTTCCCGTGGAGGAGGGCATGGGCGACACGATCCCCCAGGGCCTGCGACCCCGGGTCGCCGGTGACGACGGGGATACGGGGGCAGAGGAGGGCCCCCTCCGGGTCAAGGGGGATGATCTCCTCGTGGTCGAAGGAGAGGACGATCGCGTACGGGGGATGGGTGTGGAGGATGGCCCCGTGGGGGGTGAGGTTAAAGATGGTCCGGTGGACGAGGGATTCGTGGGAGGCGCCGGGCGGGATGTCTCCTTCGAAGGGGACGGGGACGAGGGGTCCTGGGTCGTCGAGGTACGCCCCGCTCCGCTTCACGAGGAAGACGTCCCCGGTTCGCACGCTCGCGTTCCCGAAGTTCCCGGAGACGAGCCCCTCGGCGACGGCCCTCCTCCCGACCCGGGCGAGGTCTGCGCTAGCTGAACCGGATCCCGACATCCCGCATCTTCTGGAATCTCGCGATGTTCAGGAGGAGGGGGGTGATGGCCTCCACCATGGGGGAGACGGCGAGGGGTCCTGCATCGAAGGGGGTGAGGCCGGGGATGCTTGAAACGAGGCCCTTCACGAGCTCCTTCGCCGCCGGGTCGTCCCCGCAGACCGCCACGGAGTGGGCGAAGGGTGCATCGAGGGCCTTCCAGGACCCGGCGGCGATGTTGTTGAAGGCCGTGCAGACCTTCGCCCCGGGGAGGAGCTTCTGGATGAGCTGGGCAGCCGATCCCTCGGGGGGCGGGGTGAAGAGGAAGGCCTCCTTCCGGGCGAGGGGGTTCACCGGGGAGACCACCACCTTCCCGCCGAGGCCGGTGAGGGAGGCGAGGGTCCCCTGCACGTGCTGGAAGGGGATGGCGAGGATCACGACCTCTGCCCGGTCCACCGCCTCCTGGTTGCAGACCCCCGAAATGGTGCAGGGAAGGCCCTTTCCCTCGAGGGTGAGATGGCAGGTATCGCTCGCCGTGCAGGCCTTCTCCACCTCCCGGGAGCCGAGGATCACCTCGTGGACCTGGGAGATCCGGAGGGCCATCCCCTCGCCGATGTCCCCGGTCCCGCCGACGATACCGACCCTCACGGCTTCTCCACCAGGGGCTGGATCATGGCCTCGAGGGAGGAGACGTCCGTGAGCCCCTCGATCCGGCGGATCTCCTTCTGGTCCTTCTCGATGATCAGGGTCGGGACGACGTAGATCCGGTACTTGTTCGCGAGGTCCATGTGGTCGTCCACGTTGATCTTCTTCACCTCGACCT
>JAJRCS010000231.1 GCA_028678815.1 Methanomicrobiales archaeon
TGATCGGGCCAACGCTTCGCGGGCCAGTCGGGATCGACGTCGGCCACTGAGCGGGTAAGCAGTTCGTCGCGGCGATAACCCAGCGCCCGGCAGGCCTCTTCGTTGACATAATGAAAATGAGCCTGTTCGTCGATCAAAAAGGCTGCTTCCGCGACATGATCGAGGGCGAAGTTCATCAGTTCGAGTAGCTGCTCGGCGCGTCTCCGTTCGGTGACATCGCGGGAGATGCCGACAATCCGGTGGATGCGGCCGGATTCGTCTCGCACCGGGATAAGGGTCGAATGATAGAAGCGGCGACCGCCCGGCAGGTCCAGTTCCACGTTCTCTTCGATGGCTGCCCCGGTTTCAACGCAGCGGCGGTACTTGGCGATCACCGCTCCTGCCGCCCCCCCGGGGACCGTTTCGTCGACGTATTTCCCGATCAGTTCGGAGCGGGTCACTCCGGTCGATCGTTCAAAGGCCGGGTTGACCTCCAGGTTGCGAAAGCGGCCGTCTTCGGTGACCTCCAGCAGGTACAGGCAGTCCAGGGAGTTGTCGAATATATCCCTGAAACGCTGCTCGCTGGCACGCAACCCCTTTTCGGCCTCCTTGACTACGTTGATATCGCGGCCGATGGACAGAACGGATACGACCTCCCCATCCGGGCCGAATTCCGGGACGATGCGGATATGCCCCCACCTGATTTCCCCTTTAACCGATCGGAACGGAATCTCCGCCTGGAATCCCTGGCCGCTTTCAAGCACCCCCCGCACATAGTGCTCGAAGATTGCCGCTTCGGGCAGAGGCGACAGCTCGGTAGGCTTCATACCCATCACCTCCCGCGCCGGGCGGCCGAACACGCGTTCAGTGGCGGGGTTGATGTAAACGCGCCGGCAATCCCGGTCATAGCGAGCGATTGTATCGGGGGAGTTCTCCACCACGGCGCGAAACTCCTGTTCGCGTTTGCGCAGCAACTCATCCACTCGCTTACGCTCGGTAATATCCAGGACATACCCGAGGTAGTGAGTGATGGCCCCGTCACGCCCCCTGATGATCGTGGTGAAGTCCTGAATCCAGCGGTAGCTCCCATCGGCATGGGCAATACGGTATTCCTGCTCGAACGAAGCAACTCCCTGTTCGCAGAACGCGGACACCTCGGCGGCCACGTGTGCGAGGTCATCGGGATGCACGATAGCGGCAAAGGTGATTGAGCCGCCGGTCAACTCCTCCGGTGCGTAACCGAACTGCTCCTTGACGTTAGGCGATACATACTCCACCGGCCACCCATCCTGCGCCTTCCATTTAAACACCACCGTGGGTCCACTCACGAAGAGCCCGCGCTCGGCGCGCAATGCCTCCTCGACCCGATTGCGCTCCTCCATCTCGTTAACGAGTTTCAGGTTGTTGAGTCCCTTTTCCGCCAGGATTTGAACCATGTTGTGCAGGAAAAGCACGTTGCCGCGGATATGTTCGCGGCTGAACACGGGGACCCGCTCCAGGGCGTTGAGATATTCTTCCCTATCAAAACCTAACCTCCCGGCTTGCACGATGAAGTATTCTCTGTCGGGAGGATCGTCATCGTAGAAGAACTGACCGGTGAAAAAGGTGGCCAGATGCCTGCCGTCGATGATGATCGGCATGGCGATATCGATCATACCGTTCTTGCAGCGGTATTCCAGAAATTCTCCCGTGAAGTCATACAGATTGGCCTTGATGAAGGCGTCGCTTTCGCGGCAACGAACAGACGTGACGGGATTGACCCGATGGAATCGAACGCAGATATCCTGCCATCCCACCGCTATGAGATTGTTCTCATCGGCGTCAAACAGGCCGTACGCCATACCCGAAAGACGGTGGTGGGATTCCAGGAGTTGTCGCACCTGCGTTATGTCGACGAGCTGATCAAACGTATAGTCGCTCATGTTTCGCTCCCGGGGCTTCGCGTCACTTTTATCTTCGGTGCCGTCATCCTGCGCCCCACCAACGCACGGGAACGTTGTCTAAGCGTCTCCATCGCTCCCTCCAGAAACGCCAGATGGTCCCTGGATTCCACTCCAGCCAGATAGGTATCCACCATGGAAGCCATCAGGGCGTTATAGCGTTTCGTGGATGTGCCATGGGCGTAGTTGCGGCCGGGAAAACGCCGGATGTCGCCGTCGAAGGCCGGCGAAATGTGGTAGAGCTCGTGAAATACGGTGATCAGCTTTTCGCGAAAGGGGAGGTCGAAAAACCGCGGGGAGAGAAAGTAGATGACGTAGCGCATCTCCTCGCCGCGGTGGGAGACGGTCGGCATGGTACAGGTATAGGTGTGCCTGCCGCGCCGGATCGTAGTGGTCTTGCTCCCGCCGGCAAAGCAGAGGGGGTGGATCTTGGCATAGGTGCCATGAATTCCCCCTCCCCGAGTGGTGGCGATGCAGACCAGGACCCGGGCCGGGTCGATGTGGCTGAACTCACTGACCCGTTCGGCCAGATGGGTGATAAGACGTTCCAGTTCGGCGGTCAGATTCAGGGTCATTAGGAGCAGGATCGAGGATCGAGGAACGAGGATAGAGGTTTAGGCATTCGGTATTCCTCGCGCCTCGATCCTTATTCCTCGATCCTTCATTTATGCAGCTTGTGACAGAAGAGGCAGCGCATCGGCCCGGCGCCCGGCTTGGCCGGATGTTTGTCCGGGAACTTCAGCTTGACGCCGTCGTGGCACCCGGCGCAGAGCGGATCCACCTCGCTCTTTTTCTTGCCCGCGTTCATCATGTCGTAAAACTGCTGATGGGTCGCATCCCGGGGAACCTTTTTGGTCTTCTCGGGTCCGGAGATGGCGAAGAATACGATCAGCACCACCGCCACAACGGCGATGAAGGCATAGTCACGCTTGGAAATGGTCATGCAACGTCTCCTATGGGGGCCGCAGGGCCTTTCGGGAAATAAGTGCAACAATTTCGCGCTCAGATTTGAGTCGGATTTGGCCGGTCAGATTGAGCAAAACCGCAGGCGTAGCAGGGCTACGCTGAGGATTTTGCGACTGATGACCGGTCAAAGACGGCCCAAAGATGAGATGCGAGATGTAGCAGTTATTTCCCGATAGGCCCTTAGTCCCCCTTGATGAACATGAAGTAGATAAGGGCCGCACCGATGGCCAGGCCGCCAAAGGCAAAGGGGATGGTGGAGCTGAGGGTCAGCTCGTTCCCCGGCTCCGCCGGCAGGGTGAAACGGACCAGAAACATGATGGAAACTACGGCAAAAAGAAAGAGGAGTACCGGTTTGGACCGCTTGATGACAGCATAGAAAAAAATGAGCAGGAAAAGCCCGATGACGAGGGGATTTCCCATGGCCGACTTGAGGGAGAGGGTCCTCATGAAATTGAAAAC
>JAJRCS010000111.1 GCA_028678815.1 Methanomicrobiales archaeon
TGGATCTCGATGCGGTGCTCGCCGCCTCACCCCGGCTTGTCCTCGTCGACGAACTCGCCCATACGAATGTTCCCGGGTCCAGACACCCGAAACGGTACCAGGACGTCGAGGAGATCCTGGACGCCGGGATCGATGTGTACACGACCCTGAACATCCAGCACCTGGAGAGCCTGAACGATATCGTTGCCCAGGTCACCGGGGTCGCCGTGAGGGAGACCATTCCGGACCTGGTCATCGATGAGGCGACCGAAATTGAGGTTGTGGACCTCCCGCCACCCGAGCTCCTCCAGCGGCTCAGGGAGGGGAAGGTGTACATTCCTGAGCTTGCGGCGAGTGCCATCGAGCGGTTTTTCAAGGAGGGGAACCTCCACGCGCTCCGGGAACTCACCCTCAGGCGTGCCGCGGAGCGAATCGATGAACAGATGCTTGCGTACATGCAGACTCATGCGATCCCCGGGCCCTGGGCCGCGGCCGAGCACATCCTCGTCTGCGTGGGCCCGAGCCCCCTCTCCGAGAGGCTGGTGCGCATCACCCGGCGACAGGCCGATCGCATGAATGCCCGCTGGACCGCACTCTATGTCGAGACCCCCTCGCATCACCGCCTCCTCGCCAGGTCAAAGGAGCAGGTCTGGCGATCCCTCCAGCTTGCCGCCCGATTGGGGGGTGAGACCGCCACGGTCTTCGGCCTGAACGTGGCGTATACCGCCATTGATTACGCAAGGAAGCACAACATCACCCGGATTCTCATCGGGAAGACCCTGCGGCCCCGCTGGCAGGAGTTTCTCTTCGGCTCGGTGGTGGACCAGCTCATCCACCACAGTGGAAATATCGACGTCTATGTCATCAGCAGCAGCGAGGGCACCCCCGAGCCACCCGTGGAAATGGAACCCCTCCTCCCGGTAACCCCTCCCAGGAGCTACCTCGAGAGCATCGGCCTCGTCGTGCTCATGACCCTCATCGGGTTGCTCATCAGGCCCTTTATCTCGCCGACGAACCTCATCATGCTCTACCTGCTCGCCGTCGTGATAGCGGCGTACCGGTGGGGGCTCCGTCCGGCCATGCTGACAGCGGTGCTCGGAACCCTTGCCTTCGATTTCTTCTTCGTCCTCCCCACCTTCAGCTTCCGGGTGAGCGACACCGAGTATCTCATGACCTTCGCAGGCCTCCTCACCGTGGGTATCGTTGTGAGCCTCCTCGTTGCACGGGTCCGCGACCATGCCCTTGCCGCGGAGTCCCGGGACCAGGAGACGACCACCCTCCTTGCCCTCGCCCAGGATCTCGCGACCGCTGTGGATATAGACGCCATCGTTCTCGCGGTCTCCCGGCATATCGAGGAGATCTTCCAGTGGAGAAGCGTTTTTTTCCTTCCCGAAGGGGAGAGTCTTGTGATGCACACCGCGAGCCTCGGTCTCGTCCTCGATGCCGACGAGGTAGCGGTTGCGACCTGGACGTTCAGGCACGGGGCGGTGGCCGGGTATGATACCGAAACCCTGCCCGGATCGAGGCTCCGCTATATCCCGATACAGAGCTCCCGGGGAGTCCTTGGGGTGATGGGAGTCAAACCTGCGGACCCGGCAGGAGTGATCTCGCCGGAACAGGCAAGGATCCTCCTGGCCTTCGCAAACCAGACGGCCCTCGCTCTCGAAAGGGTGAACCTGGCAGGAAAGGTTGCAGAGAATCAGAAAACAGCTGGATAAGGAACGAGGGGCATCCCGTTCCTGGTTTCGACATTCGCATGAGATAAAACGCTGGAGAGCCTGTGACTCGAAGGAAGAATGCTCTGCATGAAATCCTGATGCCGCAGGAAGCCCACTGGTGCAGGAGAGTTGCGGGTGTGGCATCACCGGTCCGTGAAGTGACCAGCCCCACGGGATGATGCCACGGACTTAAGACGACCAGCGTGGCCATGCCACGGGCCCCCCTTCATGAGTGCCCTGTTACCAGGGTGCCCATGCCGGGGTATCCGAAGATACTCACTCCCACTATTTAAAGTATGCCAGTTAAGCTTATGCCTGCCGGAAGGTACCTTCCTTCCGGTCTGAGTCCAACCTGCCCGGCATCCGGGGTGACAACACCCATAACCGGAGGCCCCTGAAGGTGGTGCTCCGGCACCGGGCCATCGGTGCTTTTTTCCTGCAGGGCTGGCGGATGAGGACCCGGGGAGGGATGCACCATAGAATTCCGCGATATCCCGGACCAGGTGACCGGTCCGTGAAGGTTCTCTCCCTCGAACCGGCGGGTTCGTCCGGGTGCTTTGCCTGCACGCCGGCCCGGGAGAGGGTATGGAGGGTGAGCAGCAGGAAAAGAAGGTGAAACATGCAGCAGTTTGAGAAGGTGATCCGGAAGGAGGAGAAGCCGATGCGCTGGCTCCCGGTCCTTCCGGCACTCCGGGAGGGGGAAGACCCGGACCTCCAGGAGTTCATGGGAGGGGTCGAAGAGGACATCCGTGCGATGGTGGGAAAGCACTACTACTTCATCTGGTGCGGGGCCGGGGGCCCGTCCCTCTGCAGGGTTCCCCTCTTCACGAAGGGGAAGTTCCCGAGGGAGGTCATCGACCACACCGGGCATGGTGTCACGGATGAAGACCTCTACCATGCCATCGGGATCCGCGAAGGGAACGCCGCCGATCCGGGGTACTACCGGATCTCGGACCACATCGAGGGGAAGCTCCGGGCCCTCCTCGACGCCTGACCCGGCGGCTCCCGAACTTATTTTTCCCGGCCGGCTGAACCGGGCTGACCGGCCGGTGGCGGGGAACACCCTGTTCCCCGTTTCCTCATGGCCGGTCCTTCAGACAGGCCCCGCCGCGGTCGTTACCCGGAACGAGGAGAGGGTCGTCTGCCGGGTCTTCATCTGGTCCCGGAGGAGGGTGCTCTCCTCCACGAACCTCCGGAGGGGGAGCTTCATCCGGGAGGAGATGTGGGCGAGGGCATCCTTCATCTCCCCGAACTCCACGTGCTGGTTCCCCATGGCATTCCGGACATTCTCCCGGACATTGAAGACCCCCATGGGCACGTACCCCTGGTACGCCTCCCGGAAGATGATGGCCCCTGCCTGGCGCCCCTCCTTCGCGAGGGCCTCGAGGACCGCCATCTTGCAGGAGTAGTAGCACCCGCCCACCGTGGAATACTCCGTCTTCCCTTTCCCCGTCTCGTGGTCCGCGAAGACCAGCTCCTCGTTCCCCAGGACATGGAGGAACGCCTCCATCCACTCATACTGCCAGCCGGTGGGGAGGAGGAGGACGGCGTACCGGTTGTTGAGCGTACCTGATTCATAGACCCTGCAGGACTCTATGACGGGGTTCCTCCTCACCCCCCTGAGAAGGTGATCGGCGATGGTGCTGTCGCAGGCGGTGATGGACCACCGGGTCGGGACGAGGCTCCGGCGCCTCCCGGTGCCCATGGTCCCGCAGGAGAAGGCCTTCTGGATGGCCGAG
>JAJRCS010000138.1 GCA_028678815.1 Methanomicrobiales archaeon
CGCTCGCGACAAGGACCCTCTTCACCCCGGGGACCACCCGGACCCTCCGGAGGAGCTCCAGGTGGGCCTTCTCCCCGGAGACCAGGCTCCCGCAGTCCGGGCTGCAGCGCCTGTAACGGCATGCCCCGGCCCCCGCCCAGTTCGGGCAGCTGAAGCCGTACATGTTCGCCGTCGGTCCGCCGAGGTCCTGGATCACCCCTGCAAAGCCCTCCATCTTTACGAGGCGCTCCGCCTCCCGGACGAGGGACTCCGCCGACCGGCTCTGGATGATCCGGCCCTGGTGGTGCCCGATGGCGCAGAAGGAGCAGCCCCCGAAGCAGCCCCGGTGGCTCACGAGGGAGAACTTCACCGGTTCGAGGGCCGGGATCTCCTCCCGGTACGAGGGATGGGCCCGGCGGGTGTACGGGAGCTCGTAGACCCGGTCCAGCTCCCCCGTGGAGAGGGGGAGGGCCGGCGGGTTCTGGACGATTACAGTCTTCCCGTGGTGCTGGGCGACGCCCATACCCCGGAACGGATCCTGCTCGGCGGCATGGAGGGCGAAGGCCCGGGCATAAGCCGCCCGGTCCCGATCCAGAGGGGGCCCATCCCCCCTGGACGCTCCCGGCTCCCTGCGGGACCCGGGATCCCCTGCCACCTCCGCGTGGGAGGGAAGGGTGACCAGGTCCCGGCTCTCCAGCCCCCTGAAGTCCTTCGGCGGGATCTTCCAGGAGGTCCCCCGGATATCGGTGAGCTCCCGGATGGACTCGCCGCCCGCGAGGCGCCGGGCGATCTCCACGACCTGCCGCTCCCCCATCCCGTAGACGAGGAGGTCGGCCGGCGCATCGGCGAGGATGGACTTCCTCACCCGGTCGGACCAGTAGTCATAGTGGGCGAAGCGCCGGAGGCTCGCCTCGATGCCCCCGAGGACGACGGGGATGCCGGGGAAGAGGGCATGGACCCGGTCGGCGTAGACGATGGCCGCCCGGTCGGGCCGGCGCGGGACGCCGCCGGGCGAGTAGGCATCGGTCCGCCGCCTCCTCCCCGCGGCGGTGTAGTTGTTCACCATGGAGTCGACGTTCCCCGCCGTGATCCCGAAGAAGAGCCGGGGGGTGCCGAGCTTCCGGAAGTCCCCGTCCCCGTGCCAGTCGGGCTGGGCGATGACCCCGACGGCGTAGCCCTCCGCCTCCAGCACCCGGCCGATGACCGCGGTGCCGAAGGAGGGGTGGTCCACGTAGGCGTCCCCCGAGACGAGGATGACATCGAGGGGGCCGGCCCCCCGCTCCGCTGCCTCGTCCATGGTCATGGGGAGGAAGGCACGGGAGGGGCGGGCTTTCTTCATGCTCTGGAGAGAGGTCGGGGGAGGGGGACTAAAACCTTCCCCCGGTCCCGGGAAAAGGGGAGGTGGTCAGAGGAACCGTTCGAACCGGTCCTTCTTCGCCTTGCAGACCGGGCAGACCCCGGGCGGCTCGTCCCGGGCGCAGAGGTACCCGCAGACCCGGCAGCGCCAGACCGGGTAGGTGAGGGCGAAGGGTGCGGCTGCCCCGGCTGCCGGGGTGACCGCGGAGACCCGGGCCCCGGGCGGGGGGCGGCGCTCGGGTATGGACCCGGTCTTTTTCTTCCCCGCGAGGACATCGTCGGAGACGTAGAGGGCGCAGTAGCAGGCGCCGTACTCCTCCAGGTCGGGGTCGCGGTAGTCGCAGGGGCAGATGATATCGAGATCCTCCTCCTTCCGGCCGGCGGCGAGCCGGCAGGGGCAGGACATGTACCCGTATCGCTTCGTGTTCACGAGGAGCCCCCGGACGAGGCCCCGGACGAACTCCTCATCCGGGTTCAGGTGGTAGCCCCCCTCCTCGGCCTCGCGATCGAGCCGGTCGTGGAGGGCCGGGATCTCCGTCTCCGTGACCTCGGGGACGCCGGTCATCCCAGGGCCTCCCGGATCCGGGCCTCCTGGAACCCGACGATGCACTGCTCCCCGTCGATCACGAGGATGGGCACCCCCGAGACCTCCCCGCATACCCGGATGGCCTTCATGACCTCGGCGGTCTCGGCGTTATCCAGGGTGTCCAGGTCAACCCAGTAGTAGTCCACCGTCAGGTTGCCGAGGAGCTCCTTGGTCTTCAGGCACCAGGGGCAGGTCGTCCGGCCCACGAGGAGGACGCTGCCGCGATCGTTCCCCGGGACATGCACCACCCAGGAGGGGACCGCGGGGGTGGTGACCGCCGGGCCGGAGCCCTGCTCCGGTGAAGGGGCCGTACCGGTACACCCGGCGAGGAGGGCGAGGCCGGCCCCGAGGACGAGGAGGCAGAGGATGAGCCGGGACACGCGGGCCCCGGGGGGGGCAGCCGTCACCGGAACGCCTCCCTGAGCTGCTCCTCCCGGAAGCCCACGATGGTCTTCTTCCCGTCGATGACCACGGTGGGGAAGGAGCATGCCGGGTTGAACTGCTTTACCTCCTCGAAGGCCTTCTCCATCTCGGCCCGGGGGAGGAGGTCGACGTAGAGGTACGAGAAGTCCACCCCGAGGTTCGTGAGGAGCTCCTTGGTCTTCGCGCACCAGCCGCAGGTGGAGAGGGCATAGAGGACCACCTCTCCCTTCTTCTTCATCCCCTTCACGTGAACCAACTCCATGAGTCACCTGTCACCCGTTCGGGTAGAAAGGTATCGTCTGCGCAGCGTTATGAGCCTGCTGGTTGCCCGGGGTGCGGACCCGGAGGGAGGCGGGGGTGACCGGGCCATGGAAAGCCACGGAGATCTCTTAAACAGGAATTGTTACCCTTTCCGGCCTGATAACCTTCTTTACATTCCGGGCCAATTATCCTGAGGCAGCTATGGCAAAGGGCGTTCATGGTCAGAAGGGGGTCCAGAAGGGGGTGAAGGACGTCATCTCCATCCTGGACGGGTATGACACCTTCCGCTGGTCCAGGAAGACGCTGGGGGGGGTCGCAGACTTCATGATCCTCCTCGCCGTCATCACCCTCGCGGTGGTCCTCTGGTACCGGGAGGACCTGTCCGGGGGGACACCGGCCGGCCTCGTGGCCATCGACATCTCCCTCGTCCTCTTCGGCCTCTCGGCCTGCATCTTCGCCATCTTCCGGGCTGTCCTCTTCATGATCGAAGACTACATGGAGAAGGCAGTGAACGGCGTGCAGGGGATCCGGGCCGGCCAGTTCCCCTCGGGCGGGGGGAGGAGCATGAAGAAGGCCCTCGACTCGGTCTCCTCCCGGCTCCAGGACTCCATCACCGTCTGGTACACGGCCCGGGCCATCGTCATCCGGGCTGCCTACTTCATCATCCCCGGCATCATCTTCTACCTCCTCGGGGTGGCAAACCTCATCATGTTCCTCGTGGGGAAAGGGCTCATCCCGTCAGGGTGAGCCCTGGCACATCCATCAGGGTGGGCCTGGGGCTTATCCCGTCAGGGTGAGCCAGGACCTCCTCCCGGGCTGGTGAGTCCCGAAGGGGATCTCAATCCCCGAGGGTCGAGAAAAATCTATTTTTCGAGCCCCGGAAGGGATTCTATCCCTGGAGGGGGTGAGAAAAGGTCACTTTTCGAGTCCCGGCAGGGGCCGGACGAGGCCGGGGCCGTCGTTCGCTGGATCATTCACCTTTCCCGAGACCGGGTACGCCTCCATCTCGCCGGCAGGGTACGGTGCGAGGAGGGATGCGAGATCGGCCGGCCCGACCGGGCCGGGCCGGAGCCAGGCCTCCTCCCGCTCCCGGTGGAGGATGGCCGGCATCCGGTCATGGAGGCCGGCGACGAGCCGGTTCGGCTCCGTGGTGATGATGGCGAAGGTCCGGTGTTCACCACCGGAGGGATCCCTCAGTATCCCGTAGAGGCCGGCGAAGGAGAAGAGGGGAGCTTCCGGGATACGGATGTAGAACGGGACCTTTCTCTGCCCCTCCTTCTTCCACTCGTAGAACCCGCTCGCCGGGACCAGGCACCGG
>JAJRCS010000191.1 GCA_028678815.1 Methanomicrobiales archaeon
TCGGGGAGGCCGTGAAGGAGCGGTGCTGGCCCCGGGAGGAGCGCCATCGGCCCATCATCCTCATCGACATCGCCCAGCCGAGGGACGTGGAGGAGGGCGCCGGGGAGATCGAGGGGGTGAGCCTCTTCTCCATCGACGACCTCCGGGTGGTCTCGGAGAACAATCTCCGGGAGCGGCGGGCCGAGGCGGAGCGGGCCCGGGAGTTCATCACCGAGGAGCTCGGCCAGTTCATCTCCCTCGTGAACCGGACCGCGGCGGACGACGCCCTCTCCCAGCTCTACACCTGGGCCGAGGCCATCCGGATCCGGGAGCGGGACCGGGCTGTCCACCGGCTCGGGGAGGACGAGCGGACCCGGGAGGTCATCGATGACCTCACCCGGGTCATGGTGAAGAAGCTCCTCTCGGACGCCACCCTCTCCATCAGGCGGTGCGCCGACCGGGGCGACATGGGGGCGGCCGAGGCCATGGTCCGGGCCATCACGAGAGGCGACGGCTCCTGCCTGAAGGAAGGGGACGGGGAGAAGAAGGACGGGAGCCCCCCGGAAGGGTAACGGCAGAGAGAAGGGGTGGTGGCGGAGAGGGAAAGGGGGGCCGGGTCACCCGGTCTTTGAGACGAGGTCTCCCACCTTCACGTCCCTGTCGACCTTCAGGCCGATCTGCTGCCCCCGTGCCGCGGTCGTGATGGCCGTATGCTCGATCTGCATCGAGGTGACCTTCTGGGTGAAATCCGTGTGGGGTCCCTTGAACCGGAGCTCCTCGCCCACCTTCAGGTCATCCGAGAGGGCCACCACCGCCACCCCGATCTTCGGGAAGATGTGGGTTACCTTGCCGACAGGTTTCTCCATCTCGTGTTCCTCAGAGAAGCGAATACGGGCCCTGCACCATAAAGGTATTGCCGGGGCCGGGCATCTCCTGGGCTCAGCCCGGCTCCCCTTCTGGGTCCTGTACAGGTCCCGAGGAGCCCCTCCCCTGGTCCCGAGGGGCCCCTACCCTGGTCCCGAGGGGCCCCACCCCCCCGGAACAACCCCGGCTCCCTCACGGGGCTTCGACTGCGTCCCGAGGGGCCTCCTCCCTGGTCCCGAGGGGCCCCTTCCCCCCGGGACAGGAGGAGCCGCTTCGCGCCTCCTCCCCCCGGGACAGCCCGGCTCCCTCCGGGAGCCGGCCTCTCCCAATCGGTATCTTCTTTTGGATGGAACCTGAAAGCTCTGGTAACGGACGAGTTCGCGGAAGGAGGAACGGGATGGACGTGTTTCCGGTGAGGCGGATGCGGAGGTACCGGCGGAGGATCGTGCAGGAGCTCTTCACCGAGACCTGTGTCCATGTGAGCGACCTCGTCGCTCCCCTCTTCGTGGACGAGGGGATCGACCGGCCGGTCCCCATCGGGTCCATGCCCGGGCAGGCGAGGCAGCCGGTCGGGGACCTCCCTGCCATCGCGGAGCGGATCTTTGACCTCGGTCTCAACTCGGCGATCCTCTTCGGGATCCCGAAGGCCAAGGATGCGGAGGCGAGCTCGGCCTGGGCCCCCGACGGCGTGATCCAGCGGTCGGTCAGGGCGATGAAGGAGGCAGCCCCGGATCTCGTCCTCTGCACCGATGTCTGCGCCTGCGAGTACACGGACCACGGCCACTGCGGGATCGTCGGGCAGAGGTGCGGCGAGGACGACCTCCTGAACGACCCCTCCCTCGAGCTCATGAACCGGATCGCGGTCAGCCACGCGGAGGCCGGCGCCGATATCGTGGCCCCCTCCTGCATGCTCGACGGCATGGTCGGGTCCATCCGGGCAGCCCTCGATGACAGCGGGTTCCAGGACGTCCTCATCATGTCCTACTCGAGCAAGTTCGCCTCCGGGTTCTACGGCCCCTTCCGGGAGGCGGCGGACTCGGGGTTCAGCTTCGGGGACCGGACCACCTACCAGCTGAACCCGTCCAATGCCCGGGAGGCCCTCCTTGAATCGGCCCTCGACGTCGAGGAGGGGGCGGACATCCTCATGGTGAAGCCCGCCGGCTACTACCTGGACATCCTTTCGGCCCTCCGGGAGTTCGGGCTCCCCCTCGCCGCCTTCCAGGTGAGCGGCGAGTACGCCATGATCCGGGGTGCCGCCGACCAGGGCTGGATCGACGGCCGGACCGCCGTCATGGAGAGCCTCACCTGCATCCGCAGGGCGGGGGCCGACCTCGTCATCACGTACTTCGCCGAGGAGGCCGCGGGGTGGGCGAGTGAAGAGCAGTGAGCTCTACGCCCTCGCGGCAAAGCTCATGCCGGGCGGCGTGAGCAGCCCCGTCCGGGCCATCAGACCCTATCCCTTCTACACCCTTGCCGGGAAGGGGAGCAGGATCAAGACCGCCGACGGGCAGTACCTCATCGACTGCTGCCTGGCCTACGGCCCCCTCCTCCTCGGCCATGCCCACCCGGAGATCCGGGCGGCCATCACCGCCCAGCTGGGGAACGGCTGGCTCTACGGGACGCCGACGCCCCTCGAGCCGGAGATGGCAGGGGTCGTCACCGGGGATCACCCGTCCATGGAGATGGTCCGCTTTGTCTCCACCGGCGGCGAGGCGACGATGTCCGCCCTCCGGGCCGCCCGGGGATTCACGGGGAAGAGCGACATCGTGAAGGTCGAGGGCGGGTTCCACGGCGCCCATGACGCGGTCCTCGTGAAGGCGGGTTCGGGGGCGACGACCCTCGGGGTGCCCGACTCCGCGGGGGTCCTCCCCGACCTCGCCCGGCACACCCTCCAGGTCCCGTACAATGACCCGGAGGCCCTCGAGGGCATCCTCGCGAAGCACCGGGACGTGGCCGCCTTCATCCTCGAGCCGGTCCTCGGGAACATCGGGCCCGTCCTCCCGGAGAAGGGATACCTCGCCGAGGTCCGGTCCATCACGAAGGCCCACGATGTCCTCCTCATCTTCGACGAGGTCATCACGGGGTACCGGCTCGGGATCGGCGGGGCCCAGGCGCTGTACGGCATCCGGCCCGACCTCACGACCCTCGGGAAGGTCCTCGGCGGTGGCCTTCCCATCGGGGCCTTCGGGGGCAGGAGGGAGATCATGGCCTGCATCGCCCCGAGCGGCCCGGTCTACCAGGCGGGGACCTTCAGCGGGAACCCCCTCTCCCTCGCGGCGGGCGCCGCCACCCTGAAGTACCTCCACGGCCTCCCCGAGGCCTACCGGAGGCTCGACGAGATGTCCCGGGCCATCGGGGAGTCCCTCCCCCGGGAACGGAGGGGATCCTTCGTCCGCCTCGGCTCGATGTTCAAGTACTTCTTCCGGGCGAATCCCCCGCGGGACTACCGGCAGGCGAAGGAGAGCGACACCGGGGCCTTCGGGGAGTTCTGGAAGGGGATGCTCGCCCGGGGGATCTTCCTTCCCCCCTCCCAGTTCGAGACGAACTTCCTCTCCGTGGTGCACACGGACGAGGACACCACGGCCATCTCGGAGGCATACCGCGCATGCCTCTCGTGATCGGCACCCGGGGGAGCAAGCTCGCCCTCGCCCAGGCCGAGCGGGTCTGCCGGCTCCTCACCGGGCAGGGCACGGACGTGGAAACGGCCCTCATACGGACCCGGGGCGACGAGGAGACAGGGGTCCCCCTCCACGAGATCGGTGGCCAGGGGCTCTTTGTAAAGGCCCTCGATGATGCCATCCTGAACGGGGAGATCGACTGCGCGGTCCACAGCATGAAGGACATTCCGGTGAAGCGGCCGGAGGGGCTCGTCACCATCGCCGTCCTGGAGCGGGACTCCCCGGCAGACTTCCTCGCCCTCTCCACCGCCATGGGCGAGGCGACCATCGTGGGGACCTCGAGCATGCGGCGGCGGGCGCAGATCCTCCGGCATGACAGCACCATGGAGGTGAGGCCTCTCCGGGGGAACGTGGACACCCGGATCCGGCGGCTCCTTGCCGGGGACTTCCATGCCATCGTGCTCGCGGAGGCCGGCCTCCAGCGCCTGGATTACCGGCTGAGGGGCTTCCGGCTTCCGCCGGAGCGGTTCGTCCCCACGGCGAACCAGGGGGTCATAGCCGTGGTCTGCCGGGACGAGCCCTGGCCCCGGATCCCCCTCTCGTCCCTCGACCATGCCCCGACCAGGAGGGACGCCATGGCCGAGCGGGCCGTCATCGAGGAGCTGGGCGCCGGGTGCTTCACGCCCGTCGGGGTCTACTGCCGGGAGGGGCCCCGCGTCGCCGAGGTCCTCTCCCCCGACGGAAAGCGGACCGAGA
>JAJRCS010000166.1 GCA_028678815.1 Methanomicrobiales archaeon
TACACAATGGGATGATCCCTGTATCGGGTGATATACTTTCCTGTGGAGCGAGGATTTCAGCCGGATTGCGCAGAAGGGGCTGGAAACGAAGGGGAGAGAAGGGAAGGGGGGGCTGGATCCCTAGGTCACGGCATTTAACGTAAAGATGATGACGCCGATGGCGGCCGAGACGATGGCCACGGCATAGGGGCTGATCTGGATGGCCCGGCGGTCCGTGCTCTCGTAGTAGTTCACGAGGCCCGCCGAAGAGATGAGCCTGCCACCTGCCTTTTTTACCATGCAGAGCTATTACCCGGACTAGAATAAATAGGTATCAGGAACCATGCCGGGGGACTTCGAGCTGGAGGGGCATGCCTTCGTCGGGGAGGAGCTCGAGCCCCGGCCCGTCCGGATCACCGTGGAGCGGGGGATGATCCGGGAGATCGCGGAGATCCGGAACCCGCCCCCCGCCTGGATCTGCCCGGCCCTCTTCAATGCCCACACCCACGTAGGGGATACCGTCGGGATGGACCTCCCCTGGCAGGGCTCCCTCGGGGAGCTCGTGACCCCCCCGGACGGCCTGAAGCACCGGATCCTCCGGGAGACCCCCCGGACGGCCCTCGTTGCCGGGATGCGCGCGAGCATCGGGGTGATGGTCCGGGCAGGGACGGCGGGGTTCGCCGACTTCCGGGAGGGGGGCGAGGAGGGCGTCCGGGCCCTCCGGGAGGCGGCGGAGGGGCTCCCGTGCCACCCCGTCATCCTCGGGAGGGACGGGGGGGAGGGGATCGCCGAGGGGATCGGCATCCCCTCCGCCAGGGACTCGCCGGACGCCGGGGCGGTGGCGGCCCGGGCCAGGGGGCTGGGGAAGCTCGTGGCCCTCCACGCCGGGGAGCGGGATGCCCTCGATATGGACGGTGCCCTCTCCTGCGACCCGGACCTCCTCGTCCACTGCACCCATGCCGCCGACCGGCAGCTCCGGGAGATCGCCGACCGGGGGATCCCCGTGGCGATCTGCCCCCGGTCCAACTGGATCCTCGGGGTCACGGGATCGCCGGATCACCCGCCCATCCGGCGGATGCTCGAGCTCGGTATCACGCTCCTCCTCGGGACGGACAATGCCATGTTCGTCCAGCCGGACCTGTGGGGCGAGATGGCCTTTGTCCACACCGTCTACCGGATCCCGGCCCGGGAGATCCTCGCCATGGCGGTCCGGGGATCCCGGTTCCTCCCCGGGACGGCGTGGATCAGGGAGGGATCCCCGGCCCGGTTCCTCGTCATCGATGCGGCGGGATCGAACCTCGCCTGGAGCCGGGACCCTGCCGCCTCCCTCGTGAAGCGTGCCGGAGCCGCCGACGTCAGGGAAAGATATTTATTTTAACCGAGAGAATACGTAAACGCAGCCGTTTTGAGAGTGCCTATGTTCCAATCCATACTTGCAGCCATAGATGGATCGCAGAAGAGCGGGGCTGCCCTTGAAGCCGCCATCGGGGAGGCGAAGCTTCACGGGGCCGCGCTCCATGTGGTCTATGTCATCGAGACCGGTCTCTTCTCGTCCCTTCCCATGGACAATACGTGGGAGGTGATCTACGGCCTCCTGGAGAACCAGGCAAAGGAGGCCCACGTCACCGCCATGAAAAAGGCCCAGGCCCAGGATGTTGCCATCACCACGCACCTGAAGGAGGGGCATGCGGGGAACGAGATCGTGAAGCTCGCCCGCGAGGTGGGCGCCGACCTCATCGTCCTCGGCTCCCATGGCAAGAGCAACCTCGACCGGATCCTCCTCGGGAGCGTCTCCAGCTTCGTCGTCAGCCACGCCCCCGTCTCCACCATGGTGGTGAGGTCGTGACCGGCCAGAGGGTGAAGGACTTCATGACCCCGGACGTGGTCTCCGTGGAGATCCCCGGGAACCGGGACGATGTCCTCAAGATCCTGAAGCGGACCGGGATCAGCGGCGTCCCCGTCCTGAAGGAGGGGAAGCTCGTCGGGATCATCACGAGGAAGGACATGCTCCGGAAGGCCGAGGAGACCCAGCTCGGCCTCCTCATGACCCGGAACCCGGTCACCATCGGCCCAGACGCGACCCTCGAGGAGGCTGCCACCCAGATCATCAAGCACAAGGTCCGGAGGCTCCCCGTGGTGGAGGAGAAGACCCTCGTGGGGATCCTCTCGGTGGCGGACCTCATCACCGCCATCGCCCAGCTGAAGTTCCGGCGGGAGATCAAGGACCACTTCACCAGCAGGACCTTCGCCCTCTGGGAGGAGACCCCCCTCTCCCTGGTGGGCAGGGTCATGGAGATCTCGGGCGTTGACGCCATCCCCATCCTGGACAACGAGGGGGTCCTCGCCGGGATCATCTCCGAGCGGGACCTCATCAAGAACTCCCTCATCGAGGACTCGGTGGAGACCTCGGACTTCTCCAACGGGACCGACGACGACGAGTGGACCTGGGAGAGCATCCGGGACCTCCACACCCTCTCCTTCGGGGTCTCCAAGGTGAAGCTCCCCCCGCGGCCGGTGAAGACCGCCATGGTCACCACCGTCGTCTCCGTCCCCCTGAACTCCGAGATCGGCGAGTGCGCCCTCAAGATGAAGCGGGCCCGGGTGGACCAGCTCCCCGTGGTGAACAGCGACAAGCAGCTCGTGGGAATGCTCTTTGACCGGGACATCATCCGGGTGCTCTGCGATGGGGGGCAATCATAATATTTAAGTGAGTGAAGCGCGTTATATGGATTGACACTCTTATAGCCAAGGGCGTTTTTAAAAGGGAGGTATCATTTTGCAGGAATTATCCAAGGAAACCCTGAAGGGCACGACCACGATAGGCCTCGTCTTCAAGGACGGGGTGATCCTCGCCACCGAGCGGAGAGCCACCATGGGCTACCTCGTGGCGAGCAAGAAGGCGAAGAAGGTGTACCAGATCGCCGACCGGATCGGGATGACCACGGCGGGGGGCGTGGGCGACGCCCAGCAGCTCGCCCGGATCATGACCGTGGAGTGCAGCCTCTACCAGATCCGCCGGGGCCGGCCCATATCGGTGGGGGCCTCCTCAACCCTCCTCTCCAACTACCTGAACCAGAACCGGTACTATCCCTACTACGTCCAGCTCCTCGTCGGGGGCGTGGACGAGACGGGGCCGAGCGTCTACTCGGTCGACGCCATGGGGGGCGCGACCCGGGAGGATGAGATCGTCTCCACGGGATCCGGTTCGCCCATGGCCTACGGGGTCCTCGAGGACCGGTTCCGCCCTGACCTGGGGGAGCAGGAGGCGGTGGATCTCGCCGTGCGGGCCCTCCGGGCCGCCATGCGCCGGGACATCGCCTCGGGGGAGGAGATCAACGTCGTGGTCATCACCAGGGATAAGTACGAGGAGTTCATCGTGGAGAACGGCCAGAAACACCCCATTTCTGCCTCTGCATAACCCTTTTTTCCGACGGACGGTTTTGTCATGGCCATCGAGGACAGGTTGAGGGATCTCAGGGAGAAGATCATGGGCATCGTGCCCGCAGGTATCTCGGTCTCCCAGGTGGAGTTCGAGGGGCCGGAGCTCGTCATCTACACCGAGGACCCGAAGAAGTTCGCAGACCAGGCCGATCTCATCAAGATCCTGGCCCGGGACCTCAGGAAGCGGATCGTGGTACGGCCCACCATCCTCGAGGACCCGGACCGGGCGGCCGGGAAGATCCGGGAGGTCGTCCCCGAGACCGCGGGGATCACCGACCTCTTCTTCGACGCGGACACGGGCGAGGTCCTCATCGAGGCCGAGAAGCCCGGGGTCGTCATCGGGAAGAACGGGACCACCCTCCGGGAGATCACGAAGGAAATCGGCTGGACCCCCAAGGTGGTCCGGACCCCGCCCATCGAGTCCACCACGATAAAGCAGATCCGGCAGTACCTCCGGTCCGTGAAGGAGGAGAGGAAGACCTTCCTCCGGGCCATCGGCCGCCGGATCCACCGGGAGGCCACGTCGAAGGACGAGTGGGTCCGGGTCACCACCCTCGGGTGCTGCCGCGAGGTGGGCCGGGCCGCCTTCCTCATCTCGACGCCCGAGAGCAAGATCCTCCTCGACTGCGGCGAGAAGCCGAGCAATGCCAACGGCACCCCCTACCTCTACGTCCCCGAGATCCACCCCCTCTCAGGGCTCGACGCCGTGGTCCTCACTCATGCCCACCTGGACCACTGCGCCCTCGTCCCCCTCCTCTTCAAGTACGGCTTCGACGGGCCGGTCTACAGCACCCCGCCGACGAGGGATCTCTCGGCCATGCTCCAGCTGGATTACCTCGAGGTGATCCAGAAGGAGGCGGGGAAGACACCGTACACCTCCACCGACGTGAAGAACTACATAAAGCACTCCATCACCCTCAACTACGGCGCGGTGACGGACATCGCCCCGGACATCAAGCTCACCTTCCACAACGCGGGCCACATCCTCGGGTCTGCCATCGCCCACTTCCACATCGGGGACGGCCTCTACAACATCGCCTTCACCGGCGACTTCAACTACAGCAAGAGCCGGCTCTTCTCCCCGGCGCAGAACCAGTTCCCCCGGCTCGAGACGGTCTTCATGGAGTCCACCTACGGCGGGGCGAACGACTTCCAGCCCTCCCGGAAGGAGGCCGAGGTGAAGCTCTACGAGGTGGTGAACGCCATCCTCTCGAGAGGCGGGAAGGTCCTCATCCCGGCCTTTGCCGTGGGCAGGTCCCAGGAGGTGATGCTCGCCCTCGAGGAGGGCATGCGCCTCAACCGGATCCCCCGGGTGAACGTGTACCTGGACGGAATGATCCGGGAGGCGACGGCCATCCACACCACCTACCCCGAGTACCTGAACGCCGACCTGAGGAACCAGATCTTCCACGACGGGATGAACCCCTTCCTCGCCCCCTGCTTCATCCAGGTGGACTCCCCCGAGCTCCGGGAGAAGGTCATCGGGGGCGATCCCTCGGTGATCATCACCACCTCGGGGATGCTCAACGGCGGCCCGGTCATGGAGTACCTGAAGGGCCTCGCCCCCGACGCGAGGAATGCCCTCGTCTTCGTCGGGTACCAGGCCGAGGGGACCATTGGCCGGCGGATCCAGAAGGGGTGGCGGGAGGTGCCCCTCGGCGGCCGGGAGACCATCGCCATCAACCTGGAGATCGACACCGTGGACGGCTTCTCGGGCCACTCGGACCGGCGGGAGCTCGTGAACTACATCGCCCACCTCCAGCCGAGGCCGGAGAAGATCTTCACCATTCACGGGGACGAGAACAAGACCATCGACCTCGCCGTCTCCCTCCACAAGCGGTTCCACATCGAGACCCACTCCCCGCTGAACCTCGAGACCTACCGCATGATCTGAGATGAGGGAGCGGCTCCTCCTCTACCTCGGGGTCTTATGGTGGCAGACCCCTCTCTACCATTTTAAGGCACAAAAAACGAGA
>JAJRCS010000029.1 GCA_028678815.1 Methanomicrobiales archaeon
CGGCAGCATGACCCGTTCGAGGATCGATCCGGGGGCGGGGAAGGATTCTCCCTTCTCCCTGGAGCCGGCCACCCGGATCACCTCTGCAACGGCGGATGATCCCGCGGGCCCGGTGGTGACCCGGGTATAACCGAGGGTGCCTTCGACCCCGGCACGGAAATCCGCTGCCCGCTCAGGTCCGAACGAGTAAGGCGGTGCCCCGGCCCGGGCCTCGGTGATGAACTGGATCCCCTCCGAGACATCCCGCTCGTAGAGGTGCACGTGCCCCTGGAAGACGGCGAGGACCCCGTGACGGGAGAGTACCGGGAGGAAGACCTCCCTCAGGTTCGCCCAGCCCCCCATGTGCCCCTCATCGGAGGAGACGAGGGGGTAGTGGAGGGCGGCCACCTTCAGGGGCGGGCCCGCGGCAAGGGCCCGGTCCAGCCACCGGGCCTGGGCCGGGAGATCCCTCCAGGAATTATCGCCCGAGTCGAGGACTACCACTTGGACGTCCCCGCAGGAGAAGGTATAGTTCAGGGGCAGGGCGAAGAGATCCGTGAACCCCTCCCGGGAACCGTCGTGGTTTCCCCCCGCCGGGAGGAGGGTGGCGTTCCCGAGGAGGACGCCCCCTATCCGGAAGAATCGGTCCCAGTCCCCCCCGCTGTCCCCGTCCAGCACGAAGTCGCCGGTGTGGACGAGGAAGTGGACCCCCTGTTCAGCTGCCGCCCGGGAGGCAACCCCCCCGAAGCGCTCCTCCATGAGGTACACAGGCGGCTGGTCCCTGCTGTCGCCCATCACGAGGAAGGTGACTGGACCTGCAGCGGGGCAGGTCAGGAAGTGCAGGTCGCCGGTCGATGCCCCCCCGTATCGGACCCGGTACTGGTACCTGGTGGCAGGAGCAAGATCGGTGAGTAGTATGCGTTGATGTTCCAACACGGCGGGAGAGGATACTGCACGGGAGTAGCTGCCCCGCCGGAGGACGTCCTCCTCCTTCCCGAACTCCACGACGGTCTCCACCGGCCGATCGGTCCAGATGTGGACGGTGAGGGCACTCCCGTCTGCCGGGGTGAGATAGGGTCCCCTGAGCAGGACAGGCCCTTCACCGGCCATGTCCCCGCCGGAGACCGGAACGGCGACGAGGAGAAGGATGGGGATCACCACGAGGAGGAGGCGGTCGGCTCTCATCACGGCCCCTTCACCCCGCCCGCCTCGACGATGACATGGACGTCCCGGTCCAGGACGGTGGCAGAGACCTCTGCCCCGGGGGCGATGACCCCGGTGGCCTCCTTCGAGGGTATGCGGGCCACGAGGGGAAAGCCGCAGGAGATCTCTACCCGCGCGAAATCCTCGCCATGCACCACAGAGGTGACCCGCCCGTGGAGCACCGAAGCACCCGGGCCACCCCGCAGGTTCCCCGCCATGAGGGTGATCTCCCCATCAGGAATACAGGTGGTCACCCGTGACCCTTCCGGGGCCCCCGTCCCGGCCCGTATCCGGGAGCCCCCCGGGAGCTCGATAATCGCGAGATCACCCTGGCGTCCAACCACCACCCCGTCCACGAGGTTCGCGATACCGGCGATGGCGGCGGCCTCCCGGCTCGACGGGCGGTGGAAGACCTGCTCCACGGGGCCGGCCTCCAGGACCCGGCCCGCGGAGATGAGGGCCACCCGGTCCCCGAGGGCGAAGGCCTCGTCCCGGGCATGGCTCACCTGGAGGACGGTGAGGCCCTGCTCCCGCTGGAGATCCGCGAGCTCCCTCATGAACCGTGCCCGGAGCCCAGGGTCCACGGCCGCGAAGGGCTCGTCGAGGAGGAGGACCCCGGGTTCGGTGGCGAGGGCCCTCGCGAGGGTGACCCGCTGCCGCTCCCCGCCCGAGAGAGTATCGGGGTACCGGTCCCCCAGCCCGGTGAGCCCGAACCGGTCGAGGAGGGATCCCACGAGGGTTCCGATCCGTTCCTTCGAGAGCCCCCTCACCCCCGGGCCGAAGGCCACGTTCTCCCGGACCGTGAGGTGGGGGAAGAGGGCATAGTCCTGGTACACGAGGGCTACCTTCCGGCCCTCCGGCGGGACACCGGTCATATCCTTCTCTCCTATGCGGACCCGGCCTGTCGCGCCCGGGTGGAGGCCGGCGATCACCTCGAGGAGGAGGGTCTTCCCCGCCCCGGAGGGGCCCACCAGGAAGACGAATTCGCCCCTGCCGACGGTGAGGCTCACCTCCCGGAGGGAGAACTCTCCCAGCCGGAGGGAGACCCCTTCAAGGGCGATCATGCACCCTCCCGGCGCCCCCGGCCACCCTCCTCACGATGAGAAAGATGAGGAAGGAGACGAGCACCATGATGAAGGCCACGCTCCGGCTCTCGGCGAGGCCCCCCGTCGAGAACCGCTGGTAGATCAGGGTCGAGATGACCATGGGGAAGTAGGCGATCATCACCACCGCGGCGAACTCCCCCACGGCCCGGCCCCAGGCCATGAGGGCGCCGCTCACGAGGTGGCCCCTCGCGAGGGGGAGGGCCACGGCGGTGAAGGCCTGGAACCGGGTCGCCCCCAGGGTCCGGGCCACGTTCTCCAGGTGGAGGGGGACCCGGTGGAACCCCTCCCTCACCGCCCCGACGTAGTAGGGCGTCGAGACAAAGACCATGGCGGCGACGATGCCGAGGAAGGCGTCCTCGAAGAAGATGCCGATCTCCGCGAAGGGGGCACCAAGGGGGCCCCGGGCCATGAAGAGGAGGTAGACCATGAGCCCCGCGACGGTGTGGGGGAGGACGAGGGGGAGGTCGACGAGGCCCTCCACCGTCCTCTTCAGGGTGAACTCCTCGCGGGCGAGGAGGTAGGCGAGGGGCGTCCCGAGGAGGAAGAGGATCCCCACCGTGATGAAGCCCGCGGCGAAGGTGAGGAGGAGGGACTCGATCACCTCGGTTTCCATGGCTACGGTAACAAGGTGGTGGAGGGACCCGATCTCGGGGAGAGCAATGACGAGGAGAGCAAGGGTGGTGTAGGCGAGGAGGACCCCCCCGGCGAGGGCAAAGGCAAGGGTCATGGGATCCGGAAGGCGCACGGGTCTCATGGCAAGCCCCCTGAGACGGATTGCATCACGGGGCAGCGAGCGGTGCAGGCCATCCCCGTCCTCCTTTCCGGGATTCGTTCAG
>JAJRCS010000055.1 GCA_028678815.1 Methanomicrobiales archaeon
GGTCGGGGCGTACGAGAACCTCGGGTGCCCCTGGTCGGAGCACGTGGCCATGGCCCGGGCGGATCCCGGGGAGAACCGGTGCCTGGACCTGGCACGCCGGCACTTCCCGGCCACCCTGGGGGCCGTCCCCCCGCGGCTCATCAGCGTCTTCGATACCTCCCCGAACGAGAGCTCCTTCGTCTCCCGGGAGAAGCTCGCCGGGTTCCTCGAGGGGGTCCTCCGGATGATGGAGGAGGACCCCTCCTCCGGCTACCTCTTCAAGATGAAGACCCCGTGGGAGGAGATCGCCCGGGACTTCCCGGACCTCGCCCCGCTCTACGAGCGGATCCGGGCGTCCCCCCGGTGCCTCCTCCTGGAGGCGCTCTCCTCGGAGGTTTCGGAGGCCATCGCCATCTCGGACCTCGTGGTATCGGCCTGCTTCACCTCCCCCACCATCGAGGCCCTGGGGGCCCGGCAGAAGGCCATCTACTACGATGCCGACGGCTCTTTCAGGGGCTGCTACTATGACCGGTTCCCCCGGCTGGTCGCCCATGGTTACGGGGAGCTCCGGGAGATCGTGGACTACTGGCTCACCGCTGCCACCCGGGAGGACCTCGACCGGTTCCTGGACACGCAGGTGCGGGGCGAGCTGGATGCCTTCGTGGACGGGAAGGGGATAACCCGGTTCCGGGCCATGCTCCTCGCCTGAACCCGAAGGCGGCCGGGCACGGGGGAGGATTCCGCCCTCCCCCGGCTTACCGGCTCTCCGTGAGGGGAATCGCCGGGAATGCCGCCTCCGGGATCAGGTCGAGGGAGCGGAGGTGCCCGAGGAACCGGAGGAGGAGCAGGTCGCTGTACCGCCGGGCAACGACCTGGACCCCGAAGGGAAGCCCCCGGGGGGAGGCGAAGGCCGGGGCACAGACCACGGGGAGGTGGGTCATGGTCCACATGAGGGCGGGATCGGGGCGCTCGGCCTCCTCCCGGGGCGGGGCCTCCCCCGCCGTCGCGAGGGAGACGAGGATCTCCCGGTCCCCGAGGAACCGGTCCATGGAGCGGGCCATCCGCTCCTGGTCCCGCAGGGCAACCTGGTACCGGTCGACCGGGATCTCCAGGCCGGCCCGGATGAGGTCCTTCATGATGGGGGAGACGAGCTCACCCCGCCGGAACTCCTCCCGGAAGTAGTAGGAGAGGGTCTTGTTGTAGATGGTCGCATGGACCTCGTGGGCCCGCTCCATGCCGGCCGGGAGGTCCGGCTCGTCCACCACCACGTCCCCGTCGCCGGCCAGCCGGTCCACCCAGGCCCGGAGGGATCGCCGGGCATAGGGGTGGGCCCCGTCCCAGGTATGGGTCTTTACGAGGGAGACCCTCCAGGGCCTCCCCCGGGGGAGCTCCTGCCGGCGCGGGTCCCGGAGGGCCCGGTCGCTCCGGGGGTAATTGGGGCCGTGCACCCGAAGCACGTCAAGGACCCGGGGGAGGTCGGCGAGGTGGAGGGTGAAGAACCCGACGGTGTCGAGGCTGTCGGTGGTCTTGAGCATCCCGGTCCGGGGGATGAGGCCGAAGGAGGGCTTGCAGCCGTACACACCGCAGAAGCTCGCGGGCCGGACGATGGATCCGGCGGTCTGGGTCCCGAGGGCCGCGGGCACCATCCCGCAGGCGACCGCCGCCGCGGAACCGCTCGACGAGGTCCCCGGCGTCCGGGACGGGTCATGGGGGTTCACGGTCCTCCCCGTGGTATGCACCGCGAACTCGGCGGTCACGGTCTTCCCCGGGATCACCGCGCCCGCCTGCCGGAGGGAGAAGACGGCCCGGGCATCGTTCCCCGGCGTGAAGCCCTTCCAGATGGGGCTCCCCATCTGGGTGGGGAAGTCCGCGGTGTTCATGATGTCCTTCACGCCCACCGGTATCCCCTCGAGGGGCCGGGGAGGTGCTCCCTCCCTGATCCTCCCCGCGGAGGCCCGGGCCTGGTCCAGCAGCTGCTCCGGGTCGAAGCAGGCCCATGCCGCGACCCTCCCGTCCAGGGCCTCCACCTGCCCGATGCACCGGCGGGCGACCTCCACCGGGTCCAGGGCCCCGCTCCGGTATCCCTCGAGGATGGCCCCGATGCTCAGGCCAAAGAACCCGCCTGGCACACCATCACCCCGGTTCTTCCTCCCGGGCTGCCGCGTCACGATCCGGCCTCGTCCCCGGTGACCTGGAGGGGATAGGGCAGGATCTTCTCCCGGATCTTCCGTTTCCGCTTCTTCACCGGTATCCCGACCCCCTTCAGCTCGGGCAGCCGGTGCTTCTCCATGACCCGGTAGAACTCGTCCTCGGTCATGCCGGTGATCTCCAGGTAGTAGTCGAGGGCATCGGGGCGCTCGGAGTCGTACCGGCTGGCGAGGTCGAACCCCTCTTCCCGGGTGAGGAGCCCGCACCGGACGTCCATGCAGGCATGGAAGGTCCCCCGGCCGTACCCCCGCTTCAGGTAGCAGGTGAAGTCATGCATCCCGGGCATGATGCACTCGGCGCTCTTGTACCCCTTGTAGGTCCCCTCTATCTCGGTCTCCTTCCACCCGTAGGTATCCCGGACGAACTCGGTCTGCCGCTCGTCGTCCCAGAAGATGTAGTCCCCGAGGTGGATGCCCCTCACCCCGGCCTGCTCGATCTCCTCGTAGGACGGGAGCTGGAAGGGGAGGAGGTCGCGCCTCGTGATCCCGTCGGAGACCATCTGGTCCGCGGAGAGCTTGGCAGAGACCTTGGTGAAGTAGTCGCGGTCGAAGGTATGGACGGGTTTCCGGTAGGAGGCCCTGCCGGAGGACTCCGCGATGGACTCCCCCCAGACGAGGAGGGGGATCCGGTAGCAGACGGCGACCCTGAGGGGGAACGCCCCGACCCCCGCGTGGCAGGTCCAGCAGGCATCCCCGATGGCCTCGAGGGACTTCCGGGCCAGCCGGTTGACCAGGTCCCGGTTGGGGGTGAACATGACATGGTCCACGCTGAACTTCTCGAGGGCATTCTGGAGGTTCCTCCAGCCGGTCCTGCTGTACCAGTTGTGGCTGAAGGTGACGGCGAGGGGCCTCATGCCATAGACCTTTACGAGGACGTGGAGCTGGAAGGTGCTGTCCTTGCCCCCGCTGATGGGGACGATGCAGTCATAGTTGTCCCCCGCCTTCGCCTTCGCCTCGCTGAGGATCTTCCGGAGGGCCTTCTCCCGCTTCACCCAGTCGATGTGGATCTTCTGCTCCGAGGACTGGCAGGCCTGGCAGATGCCCATCTCGTCGAAGGTGATCCCCTCCTGGGTCTCGGGCATGCAGCAGCGGCTGCAGTACTTCAGCTCCCTGAAGGGCTGCCTGCCCCGGCGCCCTGCCGGCGCCTTCCGTGCCTCAGCGGCTTTTCTTCCGGGCTTTTTCATGCTCCTCCCGGGTCATGCCGAACTCCAGGATGTCGAGGTACCGCCCGTCCTTCCAGGCGGCCTCCCTCCTCCGCCCCTCCTCCTGCATCCCGAGGGACCGGGCGAGGCGCTGCATGGGGAGGTTGTTCTCGTAGGTGCCGCAGCCGATCCGGTGGAGGTTCAGGGCCGAGAAGCCGTGGCTGCAGAGGAGCTCGCAGGCCTCCCCCGCGTACCCCTTCCCCCACGAGGCCTTCTCCCCGATGATGATGGCGAGCTCGGCGGAGAGGCAGACGGGATTGATCCTCTGGAGGGCGATGTTCCCGATGTGCCGGCCGTCCTTCTTCAGGGTGATGGCAAGGATCAGCTCGTCCCGGGCAGCCCGGGCCCGGGCGAGGTACTCCCCGGCCTCGGCCGGGGTGAAGGGGAAGACATGGTGGCTGTTCCCGGCGCAGACCTCGGCGTCGTTCAACCAGGAGAGGTACGGGCCCGTGCAGTCCTCCTCCCTGAGGGGACGGAGGGCGACCCTCCTCCCGGAGAGGAATATCGTCGGATCCCGGTTCATCTACAGTTCCTCCAGCGCGCCGAAGACCTTCTGAAATCCCCCGGCAACGTCATCCAGATCCTCTCTCGTGACCTGCGCATGGCACACCCCCGTATACATCAGTTCATCGTAGTACATCCGTTCCGTGACGGGACAGATGCCCTTCCGGTAGTCCACCGTCCCGGTATACCCCGGGTAGGTGAAGGGGAACCCGTCCCGCCCGAAGGCGATCCGCTGCTGGTACAGGGGCTGGAGGTAGATGGGCTCGACGTACCCGTTCACCACCGGGATGCCCTCGGCGACGAGGGCCGCGACCACCTTCTCCCTCGGGATCCCCGATCCTGCTCCCGTGTACCGCATCGCGTACAGGTAATACCCGTGCTTCACGCCGGGGCGGACGCGGGGCGGCAGGAGGCCCCTCGTGCCCTCCAGCCTGCCGGTGAGGTACGCCGCGGCCTCCTGCCGTGCCGCCACCAGCCGGTCGAGCTTCTTCAGCTGCTCCCGGGCGATGGCTGCCTCGATCTCCGTCATCCGGTAGTTCCACCCGACCATGTTCACGAGGTCCTTCACGCCCCGGGCCTTCACCGCCACCTCGGCATGGTTCCGGATCATCTGGACCCGCTCCGCGAGGGCGGGATCGTCGGTCACCACCATGCCGCCCTCGCCGCAGTGGATGGTCTTGTGGTAGTTCAGGGAGAAGACCCCCAGGTGGGCCAGGGTCCCCGCGGGCTTCCCGTTGAGGGAGGCGCCGGGCGCCTGGGCGGCATCCTCGATGACGGTGAGGTCATGGTCCCGGGCCAGGTCCATGATCCCGTCCATGTCGGCCGGGTGCCCGAAGAGGTCCACCGCGATGACGGCCCGGGTCCGCGGCGTGAGCCGGGCCGCGATGGTGTCCGGGCTGATGCAGAAGGTTTCGGGATCGATGTCGGCAAAGACCGGGATGCCGCCGTAGATGAGCGCGGCGGTGGCCGAGGCGGTCATGGTGTAGGGGGAGACGATGACCTCGTCCCCCGGGCCGACCCCCGCCGCCCCCACCGCGGCGTAGAGCCCCGAGGTGGCGGAGTTGACGCTCACCGCGTGCCGGGCCCCGAACCGGGATGCCCACTCGGCCTCGAGGGCCCGGACCTGGGGCCCGCCGAGGTAGTCGGGTCCCCAGACGGCGAGGAACCGGGAGAGGACCGTGCTCTCGAGGACCCCGAGGACCGCCCGCTTCTCCTCCTCGCCGATGGTCACGCAGGCTGGGAAGGGACGGTCCCGTACGGGTCTCCCTCCCTTTACCGCGAGCCGCTCCATGACCCCCCTCCCCGACCGGATCCCTCAAGCATCCCCGTGATCAGCTGGACCACCCGTGCCGTGGCATCGCCGCCGGGAGAGGCCGATCGGAGGCGTTTCCTGTACTCCTCACGGACCCCTCTCCGGCAGAGCATCTCCTGCAGTACAGGTTCTATTTCTCCCTCTGAATAAACTGCACGGCTCAGGCCGTCACGGTTGGAGGGGAGGGGATCGGGGAGACGGGGGGATGGCTGGATGGAAACGACCGGGGTACCGAGGTAGCAGGCCTCGAGGAGGAGAACGCTCGTCATCCCGGTGACGAGGTCGGCTGCCATGGCCGTCTCCAGCCGGTCGCCGCCCTCCTGGACCAGGACCCGGATATGCTCCCCCTTCCACCGCCGGAGATCCCCTGCCTTCTCCCTCGGGTGGGGGCGGAGGACGCAGGCGATCTTCCGCCCCTCCGCATGGCCGATCCGGTCCAGGGCCCGGATGACCGCGGGGATGACGCTCCTCTCCGTGTATCCGGGGAAGAGGGGGTTCTCCGCCGATTCCCCGGAGAGGGAGGAGACGGGCTGGGAGGCGAAGAGAACGAAGGCCTCGCCAGGGGCAAGCCCGAGCCCCTTCCTCACCGCGTCCCGCCTCCCGCGGGTGAACCCGGCCCTCAGCCGGGGAAGCCGGTCGAAGGCCGGCTGGCCCGTGACCTCGATCCGCTCTGCCGGGAACCCCTCGGCCACCATCTCTGCCCTGGCCCGGTCGTCCATGACGGCGATGATGTCCGGGAGGTCCGAGAGGTCACCTGCGGGATCGGCCCACCGCCTCCGGTAGTTCGTCCAGAAGTCGAGGATCGAGAGGGAGGGTATCCCCAGGTCCCGGGCTGCGGCGATGAAGACCCTCTCCAGCTGGTCCGGGTTCACGGAGCTCCCCGTGACGAGGGCCTTCGCCTGCTCGCGGGCAAGGAGATCCCTGGCAGCATCGCGGGACAGGGCGCCGGTCAGGGGCGCTGCCCTGAGGCCCCGGGCCTCCCAGAGGCGGATCGCCTCGCGGTAGGGGAAGAGGGCGGGGCGCACCCTGCCATCCCCGAGGAGCCGCTCGAGCACCGGTGCAAGGGCCTCGGCACCGCCGGGATCCCCCGCCACCGCGACAACGCAGGGCGCGGTCTCCCTACCCATGCCCGCCACCCGGGAGCCGGACCTGCCGCCCTTCCCGGGAGGAGCGGCGGATGGCATGCCCTATCCTCAGGGCCGCGAGGGCATCCTCCCCGGTACAGAGGGGCTCCCCGCCTTCCCTGAGGCACCGCACCAGGTCCCTGACCGCGAAGAGGGGCAGGTCCCCGAAGCCATCGGTTCCGGTTTCCCGGACCACGAGGCTCCGGTAACCGGTGTAGTGGGGGCTGTCGCCGACGGTCGATATCTCGATCCGGTGGCCGGATTCCAGGATGCGGATCCGGCCCGCGCTCCCCAGGATATCGGCCTCGAAGATGCTGAAGGACCGGTGATCGCATGCCCTGAGAAAGCCGGAGGCCCCGTTCCCGAAGGTGAGCAGGGCATCCAGGGTCGGGTCCGGACCCCCCTCCCGGAGCGTATCGAATCCCCGGACCGAGACCACCTCGCCGACGAGGAACCGGGCCAGGTCGAACCAGTGGGTCCCGTTGTGGAGGCACCCCCTGGTGTAGGAGCCCTGGATCGACCGGACCGTCCCGATGGCTCCCCCTGCGATGAGATCGCGCATCCTCTGGTGGTTCGGTGCATAGCGGCGGGAGTAGTTCACGGCGAGGATCACCCCGGCCTCCCTCGCACGGCTGACCAGGCGTGCCCCCTCCGCGGGGTCCAGGGCAAGGGGCTTCTCGGCGAGGACGGCCTTCACCCCGGGGGTGGCGAGAACCCTGCCGAGGATCTCCGCGTGGGTGCTGTCCGGCGTGCAGATGCTCACCATCCCGGGTGCCGCCTCCTCCAGCATGACCCGGTAGTCCTGGTACCTGGCAGGCACCTGCCAGCGCTCGCCGCACCTCTCGACTCTCTCAGCATCGCTGTCGCAGACGGCGACGAGGGTGGTGTCCGGGCAGGCGGTGTAGGCCCCCGCATGGGTCGAGACACCCTTGATCCGGGGATCGTCGGCATACGCACTGCCCATCATGCCGCACCCGATGAGGGCTGCCCGGAAGGCCATCATCTCACCTTCTTCTGCATGACGTGGCGGTTGATCAGGGGGAGTTCGGGCCGGCGCCTGAAGAGCTCCAGGATGTCCCCCAGGCCGAAGTCCTTCTTCACCGGGCAGAGCTCCTCGAAGATGGTGCGGATCAGGGTGAAGTCCTCGGGGGTGTCGAGGGTGAGCCGGAGGTCCCCGCACCCCGGGGGAAGGCCGCTCCCGACGTTCCGGAGGGAGAACCGCTCCGGGTGCTCGTAGATGTAGAGGGAGACATGCTCATGGTCGACCGGGTCGGCGGTGAGCCGGCTCACCTCGGAGAGGACCGCCCGGGAGAAGACCTGGGTATCCATCCCCCTTGGGAAGGTCCTCTCCAGGGTATTGGAGACATAATCAGCGGAACCGGCCTGGTAGGTCTCCACGACCCGGTCCACGATGGCGGGATCGATGAGCGGGCAGTCACCCGTCACCTCGACGATGGTATCGACCCGCCCTGCCTCCGCCGCCCTGAGCACCCGGTCCAGCACATCCAGCTCGCTCCCCCGGAAGCAGCCCACCGGGAGCTCCTCTGCCAGGTCCGCGATGGGATCATCGGCTGCATTGACGGTGGTGGCGACAATGATGGCATCGAGGGTCCCTGCCCTCTCCAGCCTCTCGACGAGGTGAGCGAGGAGGGGCCTCCCGAGGACCGGGAAGAGGACCTTCCCCGGTAACCGGGTGGAGGTCATCCGCGCTTCGATAATGGCCGCTGTCTTCATGCCGGGGGAACCTTACCTGAATAGTTTCATCGGATCTCCCAAATTCTTTGTTGCTCAGCACCTCCCCCCGGCCCTCACCGCTGGGTTCTAGAGCCCCGGGGTCCAACCGGTTTCCATGGGCCGGATGGGGGTGGCCCTTCACCGGATATGACAGAGACAGGATCCCTCCTTCTCACGGGGGCAAGCGGCCTCCTCGGCTCCAACTTCGCCCTGGCCGCCGCCGCACGGGGGCTCGACGTCACCGCGGTCTACCACCGGAACCCGGTCCGGTTTCCCGGGATCAGGGGGCTGCGCCTGGACCTCACCGACGAGAGAGGAGTAACGGAGGCGGTCGCCTCCACAAGGCCTGACTGGATCGTCCATTGCGCCGCCGAGACGAGGGTCGACTGGTGCGAGGATCACCCGGAGGACTGCTCCCGCGTGAACGAGGGGGCGACCGGAACCCTTGCCCGGGCGGCCTCGGAGATCGGGGCCTCCCTGCTGTACGTGTCCACCGACTCGGTATACCCGGGGGACAGGGGGAACTACACCGAGGATGACCGCACTGGCCCGGTGAACCACTACGGGAGGACGAAACTCCGGGGTGAGGGGGCGGTGAGGGCCACCCCCGGGGACCACCTCATTATCCGGACGAACATCTTCGGCTGGAACCTCCAGGAGAAGCAGAGCCTCGCCGAGTGGTTCCTCGCCCATCTCGAGGGGGGGAGGACGGTGCCGGGGTTCCGGGACGTGATCTTCACCCCCGTCCTCGTGAACGAGCTGGCAGAGATCTGCCTCGCCCTCATGGCCGCGGGTGCGACCGGCACGTACAACTGCGGGAGCCCGGAACCCTGCAGCAAGTACGAGTTCGGGGTCTCCGTGGCGAGGACCTTCGGCCTCGACCCCGGCCTGGTCCGCCCGATCCGGCAGGAGGAACTGGGGCTGCGTGCCCCCCGGCCCCTGGACACATCTTTAAATTCCCGGAAAATGCACCATCTCTTGAAACGGCCCGTACCCGGCCTCCCCGACCAGCTGATCCGGTTCCGGCTGCTCAGGGAATCCGGGTATGCGGCGCGGTTGCGATCCTTCAGCGGGGGGCTTTGACATGATGCAGGTCAGGACGGGAACCCGGAGGATAGGTCACGGGGCTCCGGCGTACTTCATTGCCGATATCGCGTCGAACCATGACGGTGACCTGGAGCGGGCGAAGGAGCTCATCCGGCTCGCGGCAGGGGCGGGTGCGGATGCCGCGAAGTTCCAGAGCTTCCGGGCAGAGAAGATCGTCAGCGACTACGGGTTCTCCCACCTGGGCACACAGGTCTCCCACCAGGCATCATGGAAAAAGCCCGTCTTCCAGGTCTACCAGGAGGCCTCGGTTCCCTGGGGGTGGATGCGTGAGCTCAGGGCCGAGTGCGACCGGGCGGGGATAGACTTCTTTTCCACGCCCTATGATCTCGAGGCCGTGGAGATGCTGGACCCCCTGGTGGAGATCTTCAAGATCGGGTCCGGCGACATCACCTGGCCGGAGCTGCTCCGGGCCGTGGCGGCGAAGGGAAAACCGGTCATCCTGTCGACGGGGGCATCGGAGCTCGGGGAGGTCAGGGAGGCAGTCCGGATCATCGCCGGGATCAACCCCCGGATCTGCCTCCTCCAGTGCAACACCAATTATACCGGGTCCCGGGAGAACCTGAGGCACATCAACCTGAACGTGCTGAGGACCTACCAGGCTCTCTTTCCCGATGCCATCCCCGGTCTCTCGGATCACACCGGCGGCCACCTCACCGTCCTCGGTGCCGTCGCCCTCGGGGCAAAGGTCATCGAGAAGCACTTCACCGACGACGATTCCCGGGAGGGGCCCGACCACCGGTTCTCCATCACCCCGGGCGCCTGGAGGGCCATGGTCGGGGAGACGAGGGAGCTCGAGGCCGCCCTGGGGAGCACCGAGAAGATCGTCGAGGAGAACGAGCAGGAGACCGCGGTCATCCAGAGGAGGTGCATCCGGGCCGCCCGCCCGCTGGCCGCCGGGACGACCCTCCTGCGCGGGGATCTCGAGATGCTCCGGCCCGCACCTCCCGACTCGATACCTCCCTCCCGGGTAGAGGAGGTCATCGGGAAGCGGATCCGTTCTCCCCTGGTCCGGGGGGATTACCTGCGCTGGTCAGGGCTCGAACCCTGACGGGGTGGACATGAAGATCCTCTATTTCTCGGAGGGATATTCCCCCCACGACCACCGGTTTCTCTCGGCCATGGCAGGGACATCCCACCGGGTCTCCTTCCTGATGCTCAGGGAGATCCCCGGGTTCAGGCCGGAGGGCCGGCTTCCCCCGGGGGTGTCCTTCGCGGGGTCCCTGGGATACCGGGGGGGCAGCATCCCGCACGGGGAGATGCACCGGTACCTCCCGGCCTTCAGGGACGTGCTCCGGGAGGTGCAGCCCGATCTCCTCCACGCCGGACCCGTCCAGACGTGCGGGTACCTGGGAGCCCTTGCCCAGGTCCACCCGTTCCTGCTGATGTCCTGGGGATACGACCTCCTCGGCGGGTCCCTGGACGACGTCGACTGGCTCCAGGTCACCGGGTTCGTTCTCGGCCACGCGGACTGGTTCCTCTGCGATTCCGATGCCGTGCGATCCAGGCTGAAGAGCATCGTGGCCTATCCCGACGACCGGATCCTCCAGCTCCCCTGGGGGGTGGATACCGGGGTGTTCCATCCCCGCGAGGGCCCTTCCCCCCTCCGTTCCCGGCTCGGGTGGGAGGACTCCTTCGTCATCCTGGGGACGAGGATGTGGGAACCGGTGTACGGGATCATGACCCTCCTCTCCGCCTTCGAAGGGGCGTACCGGGAGGATCCCTCCCTCCGGCTCCTTCTCCTGGGAGACGGATCCCTCTCCGGCGAGGTACGGGATTTCATCTCCGGCCATGGGATTGCCGGGGTGGTCTGCACCCCGGGGGTCGTCCCCCAGGAGGAGGTGCCCTCCTGGTACGGGGCTGCCGACGCGTACATCGCCTGTTCCCGGGTCGATGGTGCCTCCGTCTCCCTGCTCCAGGCCCTTGCATGCGGCCTTGCGGTGATCGCCACCGACATCGAAGGAAACCGCGAATGGATCGCCCCGGGATCAAACGGCTGGCTCGTCCCCGGGGGAGATACCGGGGGATTCTCCCGGGCAGTCCTCGGGGTCGCCGGCCTTACGGGGCGGGAGCGATCCGCCATGGCCCGGCTGAACCGGGAGATCGCCGTGAGGCGTGCCGACTGGAACCGGAATATCCGACTCCTGCTCGATGCGTACGATGGCATCGGGGCGATGGCGACGGGGCGGGGCGGAAAAGGGAAGATCTCCCCGTAATCATCCCGGGAATCAGTCCGGGACCGGCTTCTGCCTGATGTGCCGGTTCATCTCCATGACCCCGGGATGCCGGTCAAGGTACTCCAGCACCTCCTCCCAGGTGAAGAGATCGTTCCCGAAGTGGTCATAGATGCACCGCACGAAGGTCAGGTCTTCCGGTGTATCCACCGTCCACCGGTGGAAGGAGAGATCGACCGGGTTCCTGACCAGGTGGAGCCGGAAGATCTCCGGATGCCGGACGATGTACTGGGTGACATGCTCCCGGTGGAGCGGGTTCCTGTCCCCGTGCCAGGCCTTCTCCAGGGCGGCAGCGCTCATCACCTCGGTGTCCAGCCCCCGGGGAAAGGTGCGCACCGGGTTGACATTGGAGGCATAATCGATCCCGGGGAGGTGGCGGAGGTACTCCCCGATGACCCTGTCGACGATACCGGGATCGATCAGGGGGCAGTCGGAGGTGATGCGCACGACATGGTCCGCCTCAAAGGCCCCTGCTGCCCGGTAATAGCGGTCCAGGAGATCGGTCTCGTGGCCCCGGAACCAGTTCCAGCCCCGCTCCTTGCAGAGTTCCACGATGGCGTCGTCCGAGGGGTGCGTTGTCGTGGCAATGACGATCCGGTCGATCTTCCCCGCCCGGGAGATCCGGTTCACGTCCCGGGCGAGCATGGGCTCACCGGCAAGGTCGAGGAGCACCTTGCGCGGCAGCCGGGAGCTCCCGGTTCTCGCCTGGACAATGGCCACGACACCGGTCATGGGGCTGCCCACCCTCCGGCGGGCACCGGGAGGGGATGCCCGGGCGGAACGGAGGGACCGGGCCTACCCTTCATGGGATCCCTTGATGAGGTCCCGGAGGTCCCCGGCGCTGAGCCACTGGGGATTCTCGTTGCTCGTGTAATGGAAGCCCTCGGGGACCGGCCTCGCATGGTCCCAGTGGGGGTTGTGGAGCCAGGGGCTGGAGGGGAGGATGACGAACCGGTCCGCGAGTTCCCGGGTCTGGGGGGCCTCGTCGGGGGAGATGAGCACCTCGTGGATCTTCTCGCCGGCCCGGACGCCGATGTACTCGATCCCTGCCGAGGGTGCGATGGCCTTTGCGAGATCCATGATATTCATGCTCGGGATCCGGGGGACGAAGACCTCCCCGCCGTGCATCTCCTCGATGCTCTGGATCACGAAGTTCACGCCCTGGTCGAGGGTGATCCAGAACCGGGTCATCCGGGGGTCGGTGATGGTGATCTTGCCGTTCTTCCTCTGCTCGAGGAAGACGGGGACGACGCTCCCCCGGCTCCCGACGACGTTCCCGTACCGGGTGCAGGAGAAGACGGGCTTCCCGCCGCCCGCGTAGGTGTTCCCGTTCACGAAGAGCTTCTCGGCACAGAGCTTCGTCGCCCCGTAGAGGTTGACGGGGTTCACCGCCTTGTCCGTGGAGAGGGCCATCACCTTCTCCACCCCCTGGTCGATGGCGGCGTCGATGATGTTCTTCGCCCCCATGATGTTCGTCTGGATGGCCTCGAAGGGGTTGTACTCGCACGCGGGGACCTGCTTCAGGGCCGCGGCATGGACCACGATGTCCACGCCATGCATTGCCCGGTTGAGCCGGTCCTGGTCCCGCACATCCCCGATGAAGTACCGGATGGGCGACCCGGGGGTATCCGGGTAGATTCCCCGCATCTCGTGCTGCTTCAGCTCGTCCCGGCTGAAGATGATGAGCTTCTTCGGCCGGTACTTCGCGAGCAGGATCCCGGTGAACTTCCTCCCGAAGGAGCCCGTACCACCCGTAATGAGCACAGTCTGTGATTCCCAGTCCATATCGGCGCCCCGTGCGGAGTTGTCAAAGAATTATCTCGCCGCCCGGCATTTAACCTATCGCTCCCGGGGAGAACGGGCCCGGCCCAGCCCCGCTCCTCCCGGGACAGGCAGGGGTGCCGGGCCGGGCGCCCGTCCCCCTCCGGGCTCCTTCAGGGATTCCGCCCCTGCTGGAGGCCATGGTACTTCGCATAGGGCCCGCCCGCCGCCAGGAGCTCCCCGTGGGTCCCCTCCTCGACGACGGAGCCCTGCTCGATGATATAGATCCGGTCTGCACCCTCGATGGTGGAGAGCCGGTGGGCGATGGCGATGATGGTGTACTGCTCCTTGATCTCCCGGATGGAGTCCTGGATGATCTTCTCGGACTCGCTGTCCAGGGAGCTCGTGGCCTCGTCCAGGATGAGGATCTCGGGATCCTTGTACAGGGCCCGGGCGAGGGCGATCCGCTGCCTCTGGCCGCCCGAGAGCTTGGCCCCCCGCTCCCCGAGGACCGCCTGGTACCCGCCGGGGAGCTTCTCGATGAACTCGTGGGCGTTTGCCACCCTCGCCGCCTCCATGGCCCTCTCCGGGGAGATCTCCCCCGACCCGTAGCAGATGTTTGCGAGGACGGTATCGTTGAAGAGGTAGATGTCCTGGCTCACCACCCCGAGCCTCCGGCGGTACGAGCCGAGGGTGTACTCCCTGAGGTCCACCCCGTCGATGAGGACCGCCCCCTGGTCGGGATCGATGAGCCGGATGATCAGGTCCGCGATGGTGGACTTCCCCCCTCCCGAGGAGCCCACCAGGGCCACCATGCGGTTCCTCGGGATCCCCAGGCTGATCTCCCGGAGGACGGGATTCTTCCCGTCGTAGGAGAAGGAGACCTTCTCCAGCCGGATCTCCCCCCTGAACCCCGGGAAGGCCCGGGTCCCGTCCTTCACCATCCGGTGGGACCTCGCCTCGGCGAGGACCCCGTCGATCTTCTGGAAGCTCGGTATCTGCCGTGCCAGTTCGTACCTCCGGGTGTTGACATCCCGGAGCGGGGCCGAGATCCGGACGAGGACGAAGAGGAAGAGGAAGATGAGGGCGACCTGGAGGTCCAGGATATCGATGGAGACGAAGAGGACCGCGACGGCGATGATGAAGATGATGGACTGGAAGACCACCTCGATGTTCGTCCCCGCGATGCCGTAATCGGCGTGGCCGTCCCGGAACCGCTGGCTGATATCCCCGAAGTGGTGCACCTCCGCGGGCTCGGTGGAGGAGGTCTTGATGAGCCTGAGGAGGCCGAACCTCTCGGAGAGGAAATCGTTCTGCTCGGTGTTCAGCTCCACGAGGCGCTTCCCGTAGAGGTTCGACCTCCGGAGCCAGCGGTTCATGAAGTAGAAGGCGACGAGGGAGATGGCAAGGATGAGGATGGTTATCTCCACCGAGATGTAGAGGAGCATGGCGGCGTACACCGTGATGAAGAAGAGGTCGGTGAGGAGCTCGGTGAAGGCGAAGAGCCCGTAGCCGGCGTTCTCGATCTCGGTGACGAGGAGGTTCAGGAAGTTCCCCGTCTTCTGGTTGTGGTGGTAGGAGATATCGGCGGAGAGGATATCCTGGAACGCCCTCACCTTCAGGGTCCGGGTGAAGTCCACCCTGAGGTTCACCTGGAGCTGCTTCTTCACGTAGAGGAGGACCTGCCCCAGGAGGAAGATGACGGTGATGAGGGCGAGGAGCGTGGTGAAGGTGAGCTCGATCCCCACGGCCGCGAACATGCCCTCCAGGATCCCCCAGAGGGTGCCCCCGGGCTCCTCCGGGCTCTCCATCATCTGGACGAGGGGCACGAGGGCGCTCAGGCTCACGGCCTCGAAGAAGGCGCAGACGATGGCGAGAGCGGTGAAGAGGGTGAGGCCCCGCCAGTAGGGGAGGAGGTACCTCCCCATGAGCAGGTAGTCATGGAGAAGGCCCCTCGGAACGGCCTTCAGCAGAAGGTTGAGGAGATCCCTGGCCTTCATCCCCGTGCCGCCCTCGTCCGGGTCATCCATCCCCCGGGTACCATCGTCCCTGCCTCCAGATAAAGGCCCCGCGGGTACGGGCGGCCCGTCATCCACCCTTCCCGGGCCCGGGGCGGGCCGCCTTCCCCAGGAGGAGGGGGAGGAGGTCCGCCGCCTCCCTGAGCCCGAGGGATCCCCCCGCCGCCTCCCGCTCGGTGAGCCGGCGGCAGCCGTCCGTGCCGATGCCCCGGACGGCAAAGGGCACCGGGTCGGCGGTGTGGGTCTTCAGCCGGATGGGGGTGGGGTGATCGGGGAGGACGGCGACGATGCCATCGAAGCTCTCCAGGATCTTCCCGAGCATGCCGTCCACCCGCTCGATGGCCCTCACCTTCTCCTCCACCGAGCCCATGTGCCCGGCCTCGTCCGGGGCCTCGACGTGGAGGTAGAGGAAGTCGGAGCGCTCCAGGGCATCCCTCCCGTACCGGGCCTTCGCATCATAGTCGGTATCCAGGTACCCGGTCGCACCGGGCACCCGGATCACCTCCATCCCCGCGAGCCGGGCGATCCCGTTCAGGAGGTCCACCGCCGAGATCATGGCGCCGGAGACCCCGTACCGGTCCCGGAAGGGCTGGAGCCGGGGGGTTCTCCCGCCGCTCCAGGGCCAGATCATGGTCGCCGGGCGCTCGCCGCGGGCGATACGCTCCCGGTTCACCGGCTGCGCCCGGAGGATCTCCCGGGACCGCTCCATGGCCCGGATGAGCCGGGGGGCATCCTCTCCCTTCGGCAGGTAGGGGCCGGTGGGCTGCCCGACGATGTCATGGGGCGGCGTGGTCTCCGCCCCCGATCCATCCGGTACCACCATGAGGTTCCGGTACGAGATCCCGGCATGGAGGGAAACCCCGTCCATCCCGGCGGCCACCGCCCGGATGAGGGGCGCCCCCTCGCGGCTCGGGATGTGGCCGGCCGAGAAGTCCTCCATCACGCCGTCCCTGACGGTCACCAGGTTGCACCGGTAGGCGATGTCCCCCCGCCCGAGGGAGATGCCCATGCTCGCCGCCTCGAGGGGGCCGCGGCCGGTGTAGTGCTCCCTCGGGTCATAGCCCAGGATGGAGAGGCTCGCGATGTCGGAGCCGGCCTCGCAGCCGGGGGGGATGGTCCGGAGGAGACCGCAGGCCCCCTCCCGGGCGATCCGGTCGAAGCTCGGCGTCCGGGCCGCCTCGAGGGGGGTCCTCCCGCCGAGCTCCGGGAGGGGCTCGTCGGCCATCCCGTCGCCGAGGACGAGGAGGACCTTCACCGCCCATCCCCTGCCGTGGCCCGGGCGGCGGCCGTCACGCTCTCCCGGGAGCCCATGCCGGGCCTCCACCCGAGGCCCTACAGCCGCCCGACGGAGAGGAGCATCCGGGGGACGTCCCCCGCCCAGCCCCGATCGCCGCCGGTGAACCGGTACTCCACGCCGGAGAGGCCGAGGGCCGCGACCACGATGTCGGCGATGCCCTTCACGTCGATCCAGTCCTCGGACCCGATGTTATAGACGTTATAGATATCCTGCGCCCGGTCCATGGCATGGAGCATGGCCCTCACGCACTCCCGGACCTCGAGGTACGACTTGGCCTGCTTCCCGTCCCCGAGGATCTCGAGGCTCCGGGGGTTCTCCCGGAGCTTGTGGACGAAGTCCCAGATCACCCCGTGGTTCGACCGCTCCCCGATGATGTTCGCGAACCGGAAGATCCAGGCCTGCATCCCGTAGGTGTGGCAGTAGGCCGAGATGAGGGCCTCGCAGGCGAGCTTGCTCCCCGCGTAGACCGAGATGGGCTCCAGGGGGGTGTAGTCCTCGGGGGTCGGGATGACCGCCGCCTCCCCGTACACGGTGGAGGTGGAGGTGAAGACGAGCCGGCGGACATCCTGCCTGCGCATGGCCTCGAGGACCCGGGCCGTGGCGAGGAGGTTGTTCCGGATCACGGGCTCCGGCTGGAGCCCGCTCATCCGGACGTCCGGGTCGGCCGCGAGGTGGTAGACCGCCCCCGCGCCCTCGAGGATCTGCTCCCACCCCCCGCCGTTCAGGTCCATGCGGTGGAAGGTGATCCTCCCGGTCGGGAGGGATGCCGCGAGGTTCCCCAGGCTCCCGGTGCTCAGGTTGTCGATGACCGCGACCTCCTCCCCCCGCTTCGCGAGGGCGTCCACGAGATGCGACCCGATGAAGCCGCACCCGCCGGTGACCACCGCGCCCATGAGAGCTTATTTGCCCCCCCATGTAAAATACCTGTTCGCATGGCAGGGAACCGGCAGGGTCCCCTTACAAAGGTCGAATTCACCCACCTCCCGAAGGTCCTCTATCCGGAGGCAGGGATCACCAAGCTCCAGGTGATCAAGTACTTCATCCGGATCGCCCCGAGGATCCTCCCCTTCCTCGCGGGGAGGCCCCTCGTCCTCACCCGGTACCCCGGCGGGGTGGGCGGGAAGGGCTTCTACGAGAAGGACGCGCCGATGGGGACCCCGGACTGGGTCGAGACCTACGAGCACTACTCCGAAACAGCGGAGAAGGTGGTCCACTTTATCGTCTGCAATAACCTGGACACCCTCCTCTGGGTTGCGAACCTGGATGCCCTCGAGCTCCACCTGATCCTCGCCCCTGTCCGGTCACC
>JAJRCS010000117.1 GCA_028678815.1 Methanomicrobiales archaeon
GTGGTAAAACGGCGGCGTAAAGGCCCCGGGAGCGTCTCTCGGTTTCCCGGAACCTTTTTGATCTCCCGCAAGAAACAGTATCCGGCGCTGCTATAGTGTAGACCGGCCAATCATCCCGGCCTTTCACGCCGGGGACTGGGGTTCAAATCCCCATAGCAGCACTGTCAACGGGGATCCCCCCGCGGGAGATCCCTTATCTCTTTGCCTTCTTTGCCGCGGGCTTCTTTGCGGTCGTCTTCTTGACGGTCTTTGCCACTGGCTTCTTCGCGGTCGTCTTCTTCACGGTCTTCTTTGCCGCGGCGGTCTTTGCCACGGGCTTCTTTGCAGTCGTCTTCCTGACGGTCTTCTTTACAGTCGTTTTCACTGGCATGGGTTTCACAACCTTCAGATCTTCCTGGATTTTTCTGCAACATGATGCCAGGTCACGCGTGCCCATCTTCTCCTTGCATCTGGCACAGATGGGCTCCAGGTTGCTGACATCGGTACCGCCGCCGCTGGCATAGGCCCGGCGCTGCCCACAGGTGAAATCCTCCCTGTGGATGGTACTCTGGTGGCAGCAGACGCATGTGCCTGTCGAACGAAAGCCAAACCTCTTCTTCCATACCTTGGCCCGGGTCTCCGGCGTTATCCTCTCCCAGTCCCCCTCTCCCGACAGAATCTTCGGGGCGGGGAGGGGCGCTCTGGGGGAGGGAACTCCGGGCTGCGTACCGGGCTTTCCGGCTGAGGTGATTCTCTTTACCGGGTTTGGCATAAGGAAAAATGAATTTAAAACTATAAATATTTGTTATCAGATGAAAGAGAGAAGGGACCGGAAGGAGGCCTCGAGCGGCACCCATACTCTCATCTCCCCGGAAGGTCAACCCTTGAGGATATGCCGAGCCTCACCGTGGCGGTCCTCGGGCCACCCGATTTCGCAAAGGAGCTCGGGAAGAAGGGCACCACGTCGGATATCACCCTCTACAACCTGAAGCGGGGCACCGACTCGGTGACCTTCATCGAGCCGACGAGGTACCCCGAGAAGATCGCACCCCTCTTCTTCGCGGTCTCGACGGCAGACCGGGCCGTCATGGTGGTGGACGAGGTGAACGCCGCCTTCGGCGAGTCGGTCCTCATGCTCCAGTGCGCGGGGGTGGCGAAGGGGTACCTCATCCTCAGGAACTACATCACCCGGGACCAGCTGATGCCCCTGATCCGGGGGACTGTGCTGGAGGGGTACGAGGTCTTCGAGGGGAACCTGAGCGGGCTCCGGGACCAGCTCCTCGACGAGGCTGCCGGCCTGGCAGCCGGCCCGGTCCGGGTGGGGGCAACGGCGGCTGCGGCGGGAACGGCAGGGGAAGGGAACACGGGTGCCGGGGAACGGGCCGGGGCAGGAATACCACCAGTGCTGGTGCCGGGAGGCAGACCGGCGAGGTCCTGCGTGGGGACGGTCCCCGTCGACCATTTCTTCAACGTGAGAGGGATCGGGCCGGTCATCCTCGGCGTGGTGACGTCCGGGGAGATCCGCACCCACAACACCCTTCAGGTCCTCCCGCTGAAGAAGCAGGTGCAGGTCCGGTCCATCCAGAAGCTCGACGACGATGCCGATGTAGCCTGGGCAGGTGACCGCGTCGGTATCGCCCTGAAGGGGATAGAGGCGGAGGAGCTCGACCGGGGATACGTGCTCACGAACGATCCGGGTCTCACGACCTCTGATCTCATCTCTGGCCGGCTCGAGCTCGTGAAGTACTGGAAACTCCCCCTGAAGGAGGGCATGGGCGTTCACGTCGGCCACTGGATGCAGTTCCTCCACGGGAAGCTGGAAATGGTGGAGGACCGGAACGGCGACGGGCGCCCCCACGTGACCATCCGGCTGGACCGGGGGATCGTCCACCCGCCCGGCTCCCGGGCCATCCTTCACTACCTCGAGGGTGGCAAGCTCCGGGTGATGGGGACGCTGAGCCTTCCCTGAAGGCGAAGCGGAGCACCGTCAGGTGCGATCTGAGCCTTCCCTGAAGGCGAAGCGGAGCACCGTCCGTAAGGACGGTGGGACTATGAGGCTTCCGTAGGAAGCCGGATAGGAGCATCGCGAAGCAGTACGACCCTGAGTCTTCCATGAAGACGAAGTGGAGCACCGTCTCCTCAGGGAGCTTCTGGGGAGGTCACCCCCCCGTCGCCGAGGTACCCTGCCGGCACGAGGCTCGTCGCGAGCATGACCATGTTGATCTCCCGGTGCTCCTTCCAGCTGGCAGCCTCCTGGTTCCGGGCCTCCCGCCAGAACCCGGTGATGGTCTCACGGAGGGGAAGGTAGGGCTGGAGGGCCTCGGCCTGCACCCGCAGGCTGTCTTCCCCGAACCGGGCCGGGTGCTCATCGATGAGCCTGGTCAGCTCTCCGACCCCCGAGAGCCCGATGGCGAGCCCGAGCTCCCGGAAGGCGAGCCGGTAGTCAGGAGGCAACCCGGTGCACCCGCTGTCGGCGAAGGCATCCAGGCCGAAAAGGGCCGCGGAGAGGATCTCCCCGAGGAGGTCCCGCAGGCCTGCCCGTTCCCCGGGGAACCCGTCCCCGGCCTCCACGAGGATCCGGGCGATGAGGAGGGAATCGGAGAGAAGGCCACCCGTCCCGAGGGGATCATCGGTGGCAAGGTCCACCGCCCGGCAAATCCCCGCCAGCTCTGCGATCTCGACCTCGACGGAGGGGAGGGTCGCTGATGCCGGGGCCCGGGACCTGGCAAGCTCCAGTTCGCTGTACGTGACGAGCCCGTCAGGGGGGTCGTGCTGTCCCATGGAGGTGACGAGGGGACGGCTGAGGTCGGTGCTCATCTTCCAGTACATCCTCTTCCCGCCGCCCTGCCAAGAGGTGTACGTGAACCGGGCATGAGCAGTCCCTGCGAGCTCCAGGGCCCAGCGGAGATACCGGGGATCCCCCGTGGCGTGGTTCGCCTTGAGGAGGGAATGCATCCACCTGGTCAGGTAATGGTAGTACTGCCCGTCCCTGTCCCATTCCAGGCGTTCATCGGGGGGTTCATCCGGCCGCCGCTCCGGGAGGCCCTTCCCGATCCGGAGCCCCCCGATGGTCGGGTGCTCCTCACCCTCTGCCTCACCGAGGCCGCTGATCCAGCCCCGCATCCGGTCATCATCCCGGTACTGCCCGAGGGTGTGGTGGACCTGGTCCACGAGCCGGAGGGCCAGGTCCCGGAAGAGATCCTCTCCTGTCAGCCGGTGCAGCTCCAGGTAATTGCAGACCGCGAAGGCGTCGGTCCAGAGGTAACGCTTCGGCCGGGTCCCCGCAGGGTCGAGCCCGGTCAGCCGGGCGAAGTCCCGCATGATCACCCGGGCAGTTGCCGTCTCCATCTCTCCCATTGCCATGACCTGCACGGTACTCGTGCACGGGGTATTTCAGGGTTTGCGTGGCAGGGGCCGATAACCCGGAACCGGTCCCGGCCCCCTGACCCTGTGCCGGAAAGGATTGTTCACGAAAATCCATTACCAGATTCCCGAAATGACGGCTGATGTTAATGGGATTCCGTGTATAAAAGAGAAATGCATTTATAGTGCTTCACGGATAGTCCCCCCGTACCAGGGGTTGGGAATACCACTGGGTCCTGAGCGGTGCTGCAGGGAGCAGCGCCGCCCGTTTGGAGGTTGTGTATGGCATGGGATGATATTGTCTTCGGGGTCCTGACAGGCGGGATCTATAACCTGGGAAAGACGGTGTACAAGGCCGGGGAGGCCGCGGAGGAGGCCGGCGACGCCGTGGAGGAGGTGGCCGACAGCGTGGGAAAGGCCATAGCGGTCATCGCCGAGTCTGCGACGAAGATGATGGAGGAGCTCGGCTCCTTCGTCCACGAGCTGGAGGGGATGGTGACCGTCAAGCGGTCCACGCCCCGGAGCGAGGATGACCTCTGGGAGGAGGAGCTGGAGCGGCTCACGGCCCTCAGAGCAAGGGAGGCGGAGCTCGTCACCGAGCTGGAGGCCCTCGGGGCGGACCTCGCGGAGATCGACTCCTTCTCGGACCTCTTCACGTACCTCGACCGGATGATGGAGGTGCTCTCTGTCCAGGTGAAGCTCGCCGTGGTGCGGAGCGCCATCCACGAGATCCTCTACGAGGAGCCCGGTGTGGTGCCCGAGACCCTCTACCAGGTGAGGGGCATCCTCGAGCGGTTCCACACCCTCGAACAGCCCCGGATCGAGGGGCTGATGGACTCGGCCGGCGAGGGCATGGAGGAGGTCAACGGGATCCTCGTGGAGGTGAAGAAGCTCTTCGTGGTCACGAAGTGGAAGAAGGTGGAGCTGTCAACCCTCCCGGCACCCCTCCTCGAGAAGCTCAGGGGGCTGGAGGCCCGGAGGGCCATGTACGACAGCCTGATCACCAAGAGCACGCTCGTCGCTGATGCGCTCCAGGGAGGGCTCGAGAAGGTCCAGCCCTCGGAGGTCAGCCTGCCCCGGTGGGGCAGGGGTGCCGGTATACCCCTCCCGAAGAAGGCGGTTTCCCCCGTGATGGAGGCAGGACCCGTGAAGAAGGCAGGCCTCGTGGCAGGGAAGGCCATCTCGCCGGCCGCGGAGAAGATCGGGGCCCGGTTCAACAACACCACGGTCACCGCGTACCTCGGTGCCCACGACACCCTCCTGGGGCGGGTTCGGTTCTTCGAGGTGGAACGGCTCAAGGTCGAGAAGGAGATCTTCCGGATCACCTGGATGAAGGTGGAGGAGCCGGGGGTCATCCCGAAGACCTTCGACGAGGTTCACCTGTCCCTGAACCGGTTCAGGACAGAGGAGCAGCCGAGGATCGAGCTGATCATGGATAACGTGAGCGAAACCGTGGTCGAGGCGAAGGACCTCCTCGTGAGCCTCGACCTCACGGCGAAGGAGACCACCTCGCTCATCGCGAACATGAACGAGTCCATGG
>JAJRCS010000181.1 GCA_028678815.1 Methanomicrobiales archaeon
GAGACCACCTGGAGGAGAAAGGACGGGACCCCCGCGGTCGTCCGGTTGAATGTCGGTCCCGTCAGGCCCGGTTCCGCCGAGGTCATCGCAGTTGTGCAGGACATCACGGAGCGGAAGAAGGCGGAGGAGGAGCTCAGGAAGACCCAGGCCCTCCAGGAGACCTTACTCAGGGCATCGCCCGTGGGAATCGGCCTCGTTTCCGGTAGGATCCTCAGGTGGGAGAACGACGCGATGTGCCGCATCCTCGGGATCACGGAAGGGGAACTGAAGGATCAGCCTCTCTCTGTCATCTTTGCTGACGAGCGGGAGTACGAGCGAACCTCCCGTGAGCTCGACAGGGGAATCCAGGAGCAGGGCTCGGGTGAGGTGGAGACGGTCTGGAAACGGAAGGACGGATCGACAGTGGAGGTGGCCCTCCGGGTAGCACCGATCCACCCAGGTTCGGATGACTGTATCGGAACGGCGACCGATATCACGAGCCACAAACAGGCAGAGAGGGCCCTCCGCGAGAGCGAAGAGACCTTCCGGACCATGGTGAACATCAGCCCCCTCCCCCTCGCCCTCATCGATGCCAGCGGGAAGTACCTCCATGTCAACCCGGCCTTCACCCGGCTCTTCGGGTACACCCTGGAGGATATCCCGGACGGGAAGACCTGGTTTGCCAAAGCGTTCCCGGACGAGGAGCAGAGGAAGGCCGCCATCCAGTACTGGAAGGCCGATGCCGCGGAGCACCCGGCCGGCGAGGTCCGGCCCCGGACTTTCCAGGTCCGGTGCAGGGACGGGAGCGCGAAGGAGATCCTCTTCCTCCCCGCCGCCACCCCTGCCGGGCTCCAGGTGGTGGTCTACGAGGATATCACGGGTGAGAAGATCCATGCACGGCTCCGGGAGAGCGAGGACCTGTACCGTCACATGGTGGACGATCTGAACATCGGTATTTACCGGAGCACAGGGGATCCCGAGGGCAGGTTCATCTGGGGCAACACCGGCCTCATCTCCATCCTCGGGTTCGAAGACCTCGCGGATCTCCAGGGGGTGCCTGTCCGGGAGCTCTTCCAGAAACCGGGTGGCAGGAAGGCGCTCCTCAGGGAGCTCCAGGAGAAGAAGTTCGTGAAGAACCGGCTCCTCAGCCTGAAGAGGAAGGACGGGACGCCGGTGAAGGTATCGGTCACCGCCCTCGCGGAGTTCGACGAGAAAGGTACCCTCCAATTCATCACCGGCCTCGTCCAGGAGGCCAGTGGGGTGGGCGCCCCGGACCGGTGAGGTACCCTCGCCGGGTTCCCCTCTATGCCCCCCCACGACGGAGACACCCTCCTTTCCCCCGTGCAGCCGCCCGCGCACAGGAAGTTTCCCGGGAACGCGCGTCATGCGGGCCCGTTCGGGCGAGGACACCGGCTCCGGGCCGGTCTGCAGATCACCGGATCAGGCTCCTGCCCTCTGCGGTGCAGACGGGCCATGCAGTGCCCTCCCGGGATGGTTAGCTTAAACTAATTAACATTGCCTGAAAATTGATGGTATAAGCTGTAAAAAGAACGCGATAAAAGGCAGCAATCAGGAAAAGAAACCTTTATCTTCATTATTGGGGATTCTCCTACACACCACTTTGAGGAGGTGTTTTCATGCAGTATGTCCAGACAACCTGCCCGTACTGCGGGACAGGGTGCAGTTTTAACCTTGTCGTTGCAGACGGAAAAGTGACGGGCGTCGCCCCTTACCAGCGTTCCCCGGTCAACGAGGGCAAGCTCTGCCCGAAGGGGACGTATGCCCACGAGTTCGTGGGGAGCCCCGACCGGCTGAAGACGCCGATGATCAAGAAGGACGGGAAGTTCGTCCCCGCTTCCTGGGACGAGGCGTATGCCCTGATCGTCCAGAAGTTCAAGTCGTACAAGCCCGAGGAGATGGCCTGCCTGTCATCAGCACTGGTCTCCAACGAGGAGAACTACCTGATGCAGAAGTTCGCCCGGTCGGTCCTGAAGACCCCGAACGTGGACCACTGCGCACGGCTCTGCCACGCCTCCACGGTCGTGGGGCTTGCGGGGGCCTTCGGCTCGGGTGCCATGACCCAGTCCATCGGCGATATCGCCGATGCGAAGTGCGTCTTCATCATCGGGAGCAACACCTTCGAGCAGCACCCGCTCATCGGCCGCCGGGTGATGCAGGCCAAGATGAAGGGGGCGAAGCTCATCTACGCCGACCCGCGCCTGACGGCCACGGGGAAGCAGGCAGACCTGTACCTGCCCTTCTACTCGGGTACCGATGTCGCCATCTTCAACGGCCTCATGCAGCACATCATCAGGAACGGCTGGGAGAACAAGGAGTTCATCGAGAAGCGGACCAAGGACTTCGATAAGATGAAGGCCGTGGTGATGCAGGACAAGTACAGCCTGGCCAATGTGTCGAAGATCTCCGGTATCCCCGAGAAGGATCTCGCCACGACCGCGGAGTGGGTGGCGAAGTCCGGGGCAACCGCCATCCTCTATTCCATGGGCATCACCCAGCACACCACCGGTGTCGACAACGTGAAGTCCGTGGCCAACATCCAGATGCTCAC
>JAJRCS010000133.1 GCA_028678815.1 Methanomicrobiales archaeon
CCGCGAGGCCCTCTCCGGTCTCCTGCGGGAGGTAGACCGGGTACCCGTGCTTCTCGAGGAGCTCCCGGAGTACCAGGTTGTACGCCCGCTCGGCATCCGAGAAGAGGGGGGCCGCGAGGTATACCCGTGATCGTGATGCCTGTCGCTTCTCCATGATGCTGTATCCGATGCCGGGGATGAAAAAGAGCTGAGGTTTCCGCCCGTTCCGCAGGACCGTACACGGAGGATCGGTTTCTCCCCCCGGGAAAGGTATCATGACAACCCCCACCCAAGGATACCGGGACGATGATCCCCCTCCTCGCCTACCGGGACAACACCTGCGACCCGAGGAAGTGCTCGGTCAAGAAGCTCGCCCGGTCCGGCATGGTCCGAATAGTGCCCCGCATCCGGGCGCTCCCCCGGGGCACCATCCTCCTCGACCCCACCGCGGAGCAGGCCCTCTCCCCCGCCGACCGGACGGCCCGGTCCATCTCCGTCCTGGACTGCTCCTGGGCGGTCCTCGATACCTCCATTGTGCGCAGCTTCCGGCGCCGTCGGGCCCTCCCCTTCCTCCTCGCCGCAAACCCGGTGAACTTCGGGAAGCCCTTCAAGCTCTCCTCCCTGGAGGCCTTCGCCGCGGCCCTCTTCATCCTCGGTGAGCGGGAGCAGGCGGAGAAGATCCTCTCCATCTATACCTGGGGAGGCCGGTTCCTGGAGGTTAACCGCGAGCCGCTGGAGCGGTACGCCGGGGCGAGGGACAGCACGGAAGTGGTGGCGATCCAGGCCGACTACCTGGATCATCCGGGCTGAGCCCATGATAATCACCCGGGCCAAGCACGGGATGATGTGAAAAACCTTAAAAACCCGTCGCCCCATTCATCACACATGATACGTGTTGCCATCAACGGGTACGGCACCGTGGGGAAGCGGGTGGCGGACGCGGTCGCCGCGCAGCCGGACATGGAGATCGTCGGCGTCTCGAAGACGAAGCCCTCCTTCGAGGCCTACATCGCGAAGAAGCGGGGATTCCCCCTCTACATCGCCGATCCCGCGAAGCGGGCCGCCTTCGAGAAGCTCGGTCTCCCCGTGGCCGGCTCGGTGGCCGAGATGGTCGCCCGGGCCGACGTGGTGGTAGATGCAACGCCCGGGGGCGTCGGAAAGGACAACAAGAACCTCTATGAAAAGGCCAGGGTGAAGGCCATCTTCCAGGGCGGCGAGGATCACGAGGTGGCAGGCTTCTCCTTCTGCTCGGACTGCAACTATACACTGGCCCTGGGACGTCAGTTCGTCCGGGTCGTCTCCTGCAACACGACCGGCCTCTGCCGGATCATCAACACCCTCGATAAGGAGTACGGCATCGCCAAGGTCCGGGCCGTGATGGTGCGGCGGGCCTCGGATCCCGGCGAGGTGAAGAAGGGGCCCGTCGACGCGGTGGTCCTGGATCCCGTGACGGTCCCCTCCCACCACGGGCCCGACGTCCAGACGGTCCTTGCCCACATTCCCATCAGCACCATGGCGATGATCGTTCCCACCACCTTCATGCACATGCATGCCATCCAGATAGAGCTGAAGAAGGACGGGAAGAAGGAGCGGATTCTCGAACTCATCGAGAAGCACCCGAGGATGGGGCTTGTAAAGGGCGGGCTCGGGATCAAGTCCACCGCGGAGCTGAAGGAGTATGCCCTCGACCTGGGCCGCCCCCGGGGCGACCTCTGGGAAAGCTGCATCTTCGCCGACTCGGTCGCGGTCCAGGGGAAGGACGTCTCCTTCTTCCAGGCCATCCACCAGGAGGCGGATATCGTCGTGGAGAACGTGGACGCCATCCGAGCCATGGTGGGGAACGTGAAGGACCCGGAGGAGTCTGTCCGGATGACCAACGAGTCCCTCGGTTTCGTGGCCATCTGAAAGAAACCTTTTACCACCCCGGCCACCCACTTTTCTCTGCATGATGACGCCCGGGAAGGACCCCTTCCAGCTCGCGACCCGGAACACCGTGGAGGTGGTGACCGAGGACGACCTCCGGCGAACCCTCGCAAAGGAGAAGCCCCGCTGCTATGCCGGCTACGAGCCGAGCGGGGAGATCCACCTCGGGCACCTCGTCACGGTGAACAAGCTCATGGACCTCCAGGCCGCGGGATTCCACGTCGTGGTCCTCCTCGCCGACCTCCATGCCTTCCTGAACCGGAAGGGGACCCTCGAGGAGGTGGAGGCCCTCTCCCGGTACAACCGGGCCTGCTTCGAGGCCCTCGGGCTCTCCGGCGTCGAATACGTCACCGGCTCGAACCTCCAGCTCAACCCCGAGTACGAGATCCTCGTCCTCCGGCTCGCCCAGCAAATCACCCTGAACCGGGCCCAGCGGTCCATGGACGAGGTGGGCCGGCAGATGGAGCACCCCACCGTCTCTCAGATGATCTACCCCATCATGCAGATGGTGGACATCGCCCGGCTCCAGGTGGACGTCGCGGTGGGGGGCATCGACCAGCGGAAGATCCACATGCTGGCCCGGGAGTACCTGCCGCCCGCCG
>JAJRCS010000172.1 GCA_028678815.1 Methanomicrobiales archaeon
CTCCGGGCCTGCGAGGCGCTCCTGTCGAGCCCGGCCCTCCTGGGGATCCATGCCATGACGGACGTGACGAACGGGGGGCTCCGGGGGGATGCCCACGAGATGGCAGAGACCGCGGGGGCCCGGGTCGTCATCGACGACGAGAACCTCCGGAGGCTCGTGGACCCGGAGGTCCTCGCCCTCCTGGACACCCTCCAGATCGACTACCTGGGGGTCTCCATCGATGCCCTCCTCGTCGTCGCACCACCCTCCGCCGCCCCGGGGATCCTCTCCGTGGTGCGGGGGTGCGGGGTGCCCATGGAGGAGGTGGGCCGGGTCGAGGAGGGGCGCCCTGAATCGGTCCTCGTGGTGGACGGGCGCGAGCAGGACTTCACCCCCCGGTTCCGGGAGTCTGCCTACACCCCGGTGAAGAAGGTGGTGGACCGGCGGGTGAAGGACTTCGCGGCCATGAAGGAGGGGGTCGACCGGGCGGCGGAGGCGGCCATTGCGAAGAAGAAGCGGATCCTGGCGCGGCTCCGGGCCTCTCCCTTCCGGCCCTGACGGGCGCCTACCCTTCCGGCACCCGGCCGCAGACCACGAGGTTGTAGGCGAGGCGCGGCATCTTTTTCTCGATGAAGGGCTCGACCTTCCGGGCGATGTCGAAGATCGGCTCCTTCAGGGAGTGGTGGGCAAAGGAGCAGCGCTTCGCCCTCACGTCCACGAAGCCGGCGAGGGTGAAGATCCGGGCCATCTCCTCCTCGGTGTAGTACCGTTCCCCGAAGTCCCCGACCCCTATCCGGCCCACCTCCATCTTCTCCCCGATCCGGTAGATGGTGGGGACGAGGGAGGTGATGACGCTCCGGGAGAGGGTGCTCACGGCGAGGTACCCGCCGGGCTTCAGCACCCGGTACGCCTCCCTGAGCATCCGGTCCGGGTTCTCCAGGTACGAGAAGGCGAGGACGCAGGAGACGGCATCGAAGCTCCCGTCCCGGAAGGGGAGGACCTCGGCGTTCCCCACGAGGTACTCGAACCAGCCCGCCTGCCCCCGGGCGGCCTCCACCATGCCCCGGCTGATATCGAGGCCGATGGCCGTCCCCCCGAGCTCCCCGTACCGGCGCATGAAGAGCCCGGTGCCGCACCCGAGGTCCAGGAGAAGCTTCCCCCTGGGGAGCCAGTCCAGGAGGTGCCGGCTGATGTGCCCGTGGTAGACCTTTCCGCTGGAGGTGTCGTACCGGAGGTCGTACACCGGGGCAACGCGGTCATAGTGATCGGCGATCTTCCTCACGTGAACACCTCCCCGATGATCCGGGCTATCATGGCGTTCACCTGGACGAAGCTGTTCCCTGCCCGCCCCAGGGATGCATCCGTCTCCCCCAGAATCCGGATGATCCGCGGGTCATGGTACTCCTGCCTCACCGCCCGGTGGACCTCCCGGAGGAACTCCTTCCCTGAGAGGCCGTAGTCGATGAGGAGGGACTCGGCGGTCCTCTGGGCGAGGCCGTTGTCCCCGGCCCGCATCGCCCGCACCAGCTGGAGGGCGACGTTCCCGGTCTCGGAGGTGGCGATCTCGGCCATCCCCACCCCCTTCCCCGACTCCACGAGAACCTGGAGGAGGAGGGTGGCCTTCCGGAGGTCGCCCCCCGAGGCATGGACGATGAACTCCAGCTCCTCCCCGATCTCCTCCCGCTTCCCCGGGGCCTCTGCATCGAGGATCCTCCCCAGGGTGGCGAGGACGAGGGCCGGCTCCAGGGGCGCGAAGCCCAGGGGGAGGCACCGGGAGCCGAGGGCCGGGATGATACCGCTCGGGTTCGTGGTACAGAGAACGAACCGGCAGGTGGCCGAGTACCGCTCCATGGTCCGCCTGAGGGCCTGCTGGATCTCCCGGGGGAGGGAGTGGGCCCCCTCGAGGACGAGGATCTTGAACCTGGCGTCCAGGGGCTGGAGGGAGGCATACCATCGGACGATCCGCTTGAAGTTCACCGAGAGGCCCTCATCCTTCCGGTAGAGGTGGGCGAAGCGGTCGTCGGAGGCGAGGGAGGCCTTCCCCTGGACGAAGAGGGAGGTGGCGTCCAGGACCGTGGTGTTCTCCACCCAGCCTGCGCCATAGAGGGCCCGGGCCAGGCCCTCGATGGCCGCGCTCTTCCCGGTCCCGTGGGGGCCGGTGACGAGGAGATGGGGCAGGCTCCGCTCAGTGGCAAACCGGAGGAGATGCGCAACCACCTGCTCCTGCCCCACCACGCCGCCGAGGCTCTCCGGCCGGTACTTCTCAATCCAGAGCATGCTCGAGATACCCCCCCATCTCGTCCAGGGCTGCCCGCAGGAAGTACCTGTTGTCAGGAGAGCTCATGAGCCTTTCACCCTCCCCCGGCCCCAGCTCCCCGCAGGCCCGGGTGATGTTCGGGAGGGCCCGGGTGAGCTCGTCGACGATGGTGAGGGTCGCGGCCCGGGCCGTCCGGGAGAGGGGGTTCAGGTCGATGGCGATGACCCGCTTCCCCATCCCCGCCAGGGCCGCGCACCGGTCCCCGTCCTCCAGGGGCACGAGGACGGTATCGGCCGAGTATATCCCCTCCCTGAGGCAGAGGGCCCTCGGGTGGGAGAGGGGGAGGAGGGGCTCCGCCCGCCCCGGGAGCACCCTGATCCCGGCTCCCTCCAGCAGCCGGGTGATCTTCTCCACCCGCTCCTCCGTGCGGTGGAAGAGGTTCACCTCCACCCTCGCCCGGGATGCCGCCTGGAGGCCGGCGATGGCCCGGGCGGCGAGGGCCGCGGTGTTCCCGTTCACCGAGATGACCGGGGCCCGGGCGGAGAGGAGCATGGCCGCCGCGATCCGCTCGGCGAGGAGGGCGCTCGCCGTGGTCCGCTCCCCGAGGAGGTAGTCGAAGGCCTCCCCCCGGCCGTGGGCGGTGAGGCCCTCGAGGGTCACCACCCCCTCCCGGGCGAG
>JAJRCS010000213.1 GCA_028678815.1 Methanomicrobiales archaeon
CGGCTCGATCCCGTTGTGGGGTTCCCCGATCTGCTCGGAGTAGATGTAGTTGCACATCCTGCAGACCCAGCGCCTGTGTCCTGCCTTTCCCTTTGCCTTCGGCGCTGCCCTTCCCCTGGCCTTCGGCGCTGCCTTTGCCTTTGCTGGTGACGCTCTCTTTGCTGCCATGACTGAACCTCCGGTTCACCGGGGGAACCCCGGGTTCTACATGAGAGGTAGGGATGCACCTATTTATGAGTTATGCAGGAGATCGGGGGGAACGCCTGTCCCTCACCCTTCGGGCTCTCTCACCCTGCCCGCGAACCGGCGGATAACCTCATCGAGAAGGTCACCCGGGATCTCCACCTCCGGGGAAGGGGGAGACACCGCGACGAAGGTGGAGATGGCGGTCGCGATGGCAAGGATCTCCCGGTCATCAGACGTCGCCACCGCGATTCGATCCACCACCTCGGCGAAGTTCCTGATCCTGGTCCCGTAGGCGCTCTCGATGGTGATGAGGTGGGCCCCGACCCGGTCCGCCGTGGTCGTCCCGGCCGGGGTCCCTTCGCCGGCGACCAGCTCCCTGCCGCTCGGTGGTGGTTCCCGCCGGTGTATGCCGGAGAGGACCCTCCGGTAGATCGCCGCGGCCTCCCTCCCGTGGCAGACGAAGACCACCAGCCGGACGGAGGGGACCTCCGGGAGGGTCCCGAGGACGGTCCCAACCCCGATCCTCGCAGCCCGTTCCAGGGGGAACCCGTACGCCCCGGTGCTGATGGCGGGGAAGGCGATGGAAGCGAGGCCCCGCTCCCCGGCGAGCCGGAGGGAGGAGCGGTAGCATTCCGCGAGGAGGTCGTCCTCCCCCTCTCCCCCGCCCTGCCAGATGGGCCCGACGGTATGGATCACGAACCGGGCAGGGAGATGGTAGCCGCCGGTGATCTTTGCCTCCCCCGGGGCGCAGCCCCCGAGGGCCCGGCACTCGCACCTCCGCTGCGCTCCGTTGCTCGACTCCCTGTCACTCCGTGACAGGTCGTACTCCTCCCGGAGCCCGGGGCCCGCGGCCCGGTGGATGGCCCCGTCCGCCCCGCCACCCCCGAGGAGGGTGGGGTTTGCCGGGTTCACGATGGCGTCCACCTCCTGCTCCGTGATGTCCCCCTCGACGACGAGGAGGTCCGCCTCCTTCATAGCCCGAGGGTCATCCCGTCGGTTGCGACGACGAGGCCGGGGAAGCTCTCCATGAACTCCTCCTGCACCTTCTCCCGCTCCCCGAGGGTCCGGTAGGCCCAGGCATCGAAATGGGTGAGGGCGAGCCGGCGTGCCCCGGCGGCCTTTGCGAGGGCGATGGCGGTCTCGGGGTTCAGGTGGGGCCAGCCCCCGTCCCCCTGGCCGGGCCGGAGGGCGGACTCGGCGATGAGGAGGTCGGCCCCCCTGGCGAGCTCCACCACCGCGTCGCTCGGGCCGGTGTCCGTGCAGTAGGCGACGATCCGCCCCTCGAGCTCGAACCGGTACCCGAAGCAGGGTGACGCATGGGGGAGGTACCTGCAGGTGACCGTGAAAGGCACGTGATGGGTCCCTTCATCGAGGTCCCTGATGGTGATCGGGTAGGGCAGGTCCCGAAGGGGTACGGTGAAAGGGGGCGCGATGAACTTCGTGAGGATCTCCGCGGTACCCGGCTGGCCCCGGATGGAGAGACCGCCCGGGAAGTCGAACCGGCCCAGGACATGGAGGCCAGCCAGGTGGTCGATGTGGAAGTGGGAGAGGAAGAGCTGGACCGGGTGATCCCGGTCCCCGAGGGGTGCCTCGATCCGCCGGATCCCGTTTCCCGCGTCGAGGATGACCTGCCAGGGCCCGGCGTCGATGAGGGTGCAGATGGTATTCCCCGTTTCGGTGTCGTACCACCCGTTCGTCCCGAGGAAGACCACGCGCATGGGAGGGTACTCGGAGACGGAACCGATAAACCTGTGGGATTCGGGGGCCTGCCCCTGGGCGGGCAGATACCTTTAGGTCTGTTTTCCGCCAATATAGAGGTGAAACGGGTGCGTTGAACACCCCCTGGCGTTCGATGCAGCCCCCGGGAGCTTTTCGATCCTGGCGGAGATGGGCGGGACGGGACGGGGAGAGGCGGTGAACAGCGGGTGAACTTCGGGCTCTGGGAGATCGCCATCGTCCTCCTCGGAGCAAAGATCGGGGGCGAGCTCTTCAGGAAGCTCCGGCAGCCCACCCTCGCCGGGGAGCTCCTGGCGGGGATCGTCCTCGGGGCGCTCTTCTACAACCTCCAGGGGACCCCCTTCTACGTCGACCTCGCCGGTTCCACGACGGTACTCATCATCGCCGAGCTGGGGATCCTCTTCATGATCCTCCTCGCCATGATCTCCATCGACCTCTCCTCCATAGAAAAGGAGATCGAGAAGCTCGTCCTCGCCCAGGCCGTCTCCGCCGTGATCATCTATGCCCTCCTCGTCACCCTCCTCCCCGTCTTCTCCCTCACCGTGGACCAGACCCTCGTCATCTGGGCGGCCATCTTCGGCTCCTCCACGGCCATCTCCGCGAGGACCCTCCTTTCCATAAACGGCATCTCGAGCCGCGAGGGGCAGGCGGTCATCGGGCTCCAGATCGTGAACGGGATCATCGAGCTCCTCCTCATCTCCTCCGTCACGAACACCCTCCAGTACAGCGGGTTCTCGTGGGAGCCGGTTCTCTCCCTCGCCCTCATGATCATCGGGACCTTCGCCGTCATGAGCCGGATCGGGTCCAGGTTCATCAACTGGCTCTTCAACTTCTTCCAGGTCTTCCACCTCGACGAGGTCTTCATCGCCCTCACCCTCCTCCTCGCCTTCTCGGCGGGGGCCGTCACCGAGGCCCTGGGGATGACCGCGTACTTCGGGTACATGCTCGTCGGGGTCCTCGTCTCCCGGACGGAGCAGTCGAAGCAGATCCTGAAGAAGATGGGGGACCTCGGGGAGGCCTTCTTCATCCCGGTCTTCTTCGCCTCCCTCGGGCTCGCCGTCTCCCTGGGGGCCGTCGCGGAGAACGCCGGGCTCCTCCTCCTCCTCCTCGCGGCCATCACCGCCATCCGGTTCGCCGCCTACACCGTCCCCATGCTGCTCCTCTCCTACTCCCTCGTGGAGGCGGTGAAGATCGGGTCCGGCCTCATCTCCATGTCCGAGTACGGCCTCCTCATGCTCTCCATCGCCCTCGCCGCCGGGGTCCTCGGGAACCCCCTCTACTCGGTCCTCGTCCTCGTCTTCCTCATCGTGAACGTGGCGGCACCGCTCGTCACGGGGCGGGTGTTCAGGATACCGGTGTACTCCGGCGAACGGGGAGGGAGGTCGGAGATCAAGGGGTGGTGAAGGGAGGACCTGCCCCCCACCAGTATCC
>JAJRCS010000200.1 GCA_028678815.1 Methanomicrobiales archaeon
AGGTAGGGTCTGCCCAGGATCTCCCCGATGCTGCCCCCCCACATCTCGGCCGCCCTCCGGTTGCAGAATCTCACGACCCCGTCCTGGAGGACGATGATCCCGTCGTTCGCCCGTTCCACGAGGGCCCGGTACTTCTCCTCGCTCTCCCGGATGGCCTCCTCTGCCCGCTTCCGCTCCGTGATATCCCGGAACATGATGAGGTCCGCCGGCCTGCCGCCAAAGTGGAGGTTCCCCCCGTCCAGGTCCACCGGGAAGCTCGTCCCGTCCTTCCGGAGGAGCCTTGTATCGTACCGGCCGGGGACCTCCTTTCCCGCCATCCGGCGCTCATAATTCTCCCGGAGCCGGGGGAACTCCCTCGGGTCGATGAAATCCCGGTAGGGGCGCCCGACGATGTCCCGGCACTCCCCCTGCCACATCTCGGCGGCCCTCCGGTTGCAGAACTTCACCAGGTTGTCCTGGACCACGATGATCCCCTCGTGGGCCCGCTCCACCAGGTTCCGGTACTTCTCCTCGCTCTCCCGCAGGGCGTCCTCGATCCGCTTGCGCTCGGTGATGTCCAGGACGACGACATGGACGAGGGCCTGCCCACGGATGGGGATGACGGTGCCGATCACCTCGGTCAGGATCGGGGTTCGGGCGGCGTCGTGCTTCAGGTGCGCCCATTCGTAGCGTGCCGATCCCTTCTCCCGGAACGCCCGCTGGATCTCCCTCCCCTTCTCGAAGGACGGGGTTCCGTCGGGCTGCACCGGCGGGGCGAACTCGCCGGGCGAGTGCCCCAGGACCGTCTCCTTGTCCTGCAGCGCGAAGAGATCCAGGAACGCGGCATTGCAATCGATGACCTCCTCCCCGTCCATGAGCATCTGGGGTACGGCGGACCGCTCGAAGAGCGTCTTCCACCGCTCCTCGCTCTCCCGGAGGGCATCCTCGATCCCCTTCCGCTCCGTGATATCCCGGGAGATCCCCATGACCCGGTTGACGGAACCGTCCGGGGCCCGGAGAGGGATGAGGGTCGTGTCGAGCCAGAATTCCCTGTCACCGACAGGAATGGGATTTTCGACCCGGAGGGGCTCCCCGCTCGAGAAGACCTTCGTGAGATGCTCCTTCATCCTCTTACCCGGCTGGGATGGGAAGAAGAGGGCTCTGGGCTTCCCTGTCACCTCCTCGCTCTTCTTCCCGATAAGTTGCAGGGCGCGGGTGTTCAGGTAGAGGACATTATCGTCGGCATCGATGATATAGATGAGATCCTGTGACGCCTCGGCGAGGTTCCGGTACCGCTCCTCGCTCTCCACGAGGGCTTCCCCGGCCCTCCGGCGGTTCACCGCCTGGATGACGAGGTTCCGGAGCTCGATGAACTGGATCCGCGGGTCAGTCCCCTTCTGGAGGTAGAAGTCCGCCCCGCTGTTCAGGGCCTCGATGGCCACCTGCTCCCGCCCCCTGCCGGTGAGGATAATGAAGGGGGTGGTGTCCCCTGCAGCCCTCAGGTGCTTCAGGAAGGCGATCCCGTCCATCCCGGGCATCTGGTAATCCGAGATGATGGCATCGTACCGGTTCTGCCCCAGGCGCTCCAGGGCTTCATCGGCGGACCCCACACCCTCCACCCGGAGATCCGCCTCCTTCTCGAGGAACCTCCGGGAGAGATCCAGGAAATACTCCTCGTCATCCACGTGCAGGACCGAGATCAGGCGCGTCCACCCCCACCGGCCGGGCCGGATGATAGAGGATGCAACCTTCCCTTTTATTAACTGAGGGGAAAGAGCCCGGCCCGAACCGGCCGACGGGGGGGGAGCGGCTTCAGCCCCCGCCGTCCACGATCTTCCCGTCCCGGAGACGGATGATCCGGTGGAAGTACTCCTTGTGCCAGTCCTCGTGGGAGACCATGACGATGGTCTGCTGCATCTGCTCGTTGATCTCATGGAAGAGGTTGAGGACCATCCGGGAGTTCTCGGTGTCAAGGTTGGCGCAGGGCTCATCGGCAAAGAGGATGTCGGGCTTGTTCACGATGGCCCGGGCAATCGCGACGCGCTGCTGCTGCCCGCCCGAGAGCTCCCCCTGGAGGTGTCCGCGCCGGTCGCAAAGACCGATCTTGCCGAGGATCTCCACGGTGTCGGCCCTGTACTGCGATTCGGTCCGGTCTGCCCTGAGCATCGCCGGGAGGGCGACGTTCTCCATGACCGTAAGCTCAGGCACGAGGGCATAGTCCTGGAAGACGTACCCGAGCTTGTAGAGCCGGAACATGGTCTTCTGGTAGTCGGTGAGCCTCCCCGTCTCAGTCCCGTCGATAAAGATCCTTCCCGAGGTCGGGATGTCGAGGAGGCCGAGCATGTGGAGGAGGGTGGATTTCCCGCTCCCCGATGGCCCCATGATCCCGACGAATTCGCCCTTTTCGATGTGGATATCCACCCCGTCCAGGGCCCTGACCTCCACGTTCCCCATCTGATAGATTTTCCGCAGGTTCTCTGTCCGGATCATGGTTTCAGGCCCTCATGATCTTCTGAATGTCTTCACCGGCGACCCGCCAGGCCGGGACATAACCGGCTACTACCGCAGCCCCGAAGAGGATCAGGGAATTTGTCAGCATGTCGATGGGGGTCAGGTACAGTACTGCAGACCACTCGGGGGTCACGATGGGGTGGAGGGACATATACAGCCCGAGGAGCGAGGTTATGGTGATCCCGATGATGATCCCGAACAGGGCCAGGATGATGACCTGGAGCCCGTAACTGTGCATGATCACCGTTTTGTCGACGCCGATGGCCTTGAGGATCCCGATCTGTTTCCTGCTGTTGATGGTCTTGATGGTGATGACAATAAAGAGCACCACGGTGGTGATGACGATGCTCACGATCAGCGAGACCAGGTTAATGATGGCAAAGCTCTGGAGCGCCCTCCCCATTCCCTTCGCAAGGAGGTCGCTCGTGGTCTGGACGTCCTGGGAGACGCCGTAGGACTGGAGCTCGTCCTTGATGTATTTCTCGGAGTAGCCGGGTTTCGCCTTCACCGTGATGTAATCGGCCCGGTCGAGGGCCTGTCCCTCCACGAGCTCCATGTCGCTCATGGTGGTGTACACCGTGCCATCCGCCTGGCTCCAGCCGGTGAAGTAGATACCCTTGACCCGGTAGTCCTTCGTGTAGCCGTTGCCGTACTCGATGGTGATGGAGTCCCCGATCCGAACCCCCCCGAGCGAGGGCTGGAACTCGTCCTCCTGGCGGACGGAGGCATCCCCTGCTACCGTCTTTCCCATGATGATCTCCCCGGTGTCCCCGTCACCAAGGTAGGTCCCGGCGATCATCTTCGTGTACAGGGGGGAGACGTACTTCTCGTCCGAGGGCGATATGGCCCGCACCCCGACGCTGAGGATCCGGTCCCCCGACTTCAGGGTCGCCCCCCTGGTGTAATGGGGGGTCGCCCTCTCCACGCCGGGCATATGGTTGATCAGGTCGAGAGTGGCATCGAGGTCAGTGATGTACTGGTCCCCCGCCCTGGGGCTGACCAGGACATTCCCCACCTCGTAGTCCACGAGCTGGGTGGTGATGCTCTGCCCGATCCCGTTGAAGAGACCGGGGAGGAAGATCATGTTCGTGAAGCAGAGGGCGATGATGATCACGGTCATGACCGTGCTCGACCGGTTCCCCCGGATCAGGGATCGCCATGCCAGGAACAGGGAGACCTTCAGCTCTTTTTTACCCATGGGAGGGCCCCGTTACCGTTCTTCCTCGGGAGGTACCAGAACCGGTAGGTCACGATGCCGACACCAAGGACCCCGAGGAGCATGAGGATGATGCCCATGGAGGAGTCCGCGGGCACGACTCTGAGGGTCATGGGACTGGAGACGGTGTGGGTGCCCAGGTCATCGGTGTAGGTGATGGTGGTGTTATAGGCATAGGTTCCGTCCTTCCCCCCGTCCAGCATGAAGACCGCAGGCGCATCGTTGCCCGGCTTGATCTTGCCGATGAAGGACTGCCTTGTCCCGGTCATGGGGAGATCAACCGTTGCGGCTACCTGTTTCACCTCGCCGGTGCCGGTGTTCTCGATCCGGATGGTGAGGTCAAAGGGCTGGCCTGCGGAGACCCTCCGGGGACTCGTGTCCACCGAAACGAACCCGAGCTCCCCCTTCCCCTTCATCATGACATTCACCGAGCTCGCCTGGGTATGCGCGGTGCCATCGATCCCCTTGTAGCTGAGCACGACCGGGACCTGGACCAGGCCCGGATCCGTTTCCCGGTCAGAGAGGAGGAGGACCTCCACGGTCTTCTGGACACCGGGGCCGACGGCCCCCAGGTGGTAGATATCGGTGCCCTTGGGTGCGACCTTTCCGCTCACGTTTCCGACCCTGACGGTGACATCATCGGCAAGAAGCCTCCCGTCGTTCCTGAGGGTGAGGGAGGCCGGGATCTCGTCCCCCGGTTCGATCGTGTCCGGGAGGGAGCTCGAGAGGATCAGGATCTCGGTCTTCTGGATCCCGATGGGGGAGTTGACATTGACCGGGATGGGATACTGGACGCTCGTGCCCTCAGGGATGCGGATCCAGACCTCAGGGAAGTACATGCCGGGATAGGACTGCGCCTTGATGAGGAACGTGAGGGTCATGGACTGGCCAGGCCCGAGGGCCCCCACCTGCTGGAAGTTCCCCTCCAGCACCTCAACCCCCTTCCCGTAGAGATACACGGACTCGACGAGCACCGTCATATCCTTCGTGGTCGTCGTCGTCGAGGTACCGGAGACGCCGTTCTGGACCGTCTCCTCGGTCGAGGTCGCCGTCGATGCGGTATTCTCGAGAGTGATCCTGATGGTACCCTGGTCCCCGGGGAGGAGGATGGCGGGCGTCACCTGGTAATCGGTGATGGCGACCGTGGGGTCCCTGGTACTCGCAGAGACCGCAGCGGGCACTGCCACCATGAGGAGGAGAAGGCCCAGCGTGAGGGCGAGTACCCAGGGGGCCTTCCGAATCGGAGTCTGATGAATATCCATGGAGATCCAACCACTTGTTTCTGATCAGATAATTCATTATAATATATAAACATTCCTACCTTGTATCATACACAAGTATTATAATCAAGTATCATACAACTCTTTCCAGGAGATGCGCCTTGGAATCGGTCAAGGATCTTGAGGACTTCGCGGTGATCAAGGGGATCCTCAGGGACGAGCCCGGCGGGATGACGGTCACCGAGCTCGCCCGTGCCCTGGGGAGGACGAAGAACACGGTGGGGAGATACCTCGACATCCTCCATGCCTCCGGCCAGGTCGAGATGCGCATGTTCGGCAGGGCAAAGGTCTTCACCCTGACGAGGAGGGTCCCCCTTTCGCAGCTCTTCTCTCACACACCGGAGATGATGATGATCCTGGACCGGGATCACCGGGTTCTCCAGGTCAATGACCCCTTCCTCCGGCTCCTCTCCCTTCCGCGGGAGGGGGTGGTGGGGAAGAACCTCGCCTTCCTCCCGGTGCATGAGGCGGGGATCCAGGAGCTGGTCCAGTCCCTCGTCGGCTCCCTCAGGGAGGAGAGGGCCGATACCGACCTCCTCCTTTCCGACGGGGAGGAACGCACCTTCCATGCCAAGATCATCCCCATCCTCCTCGAGGACGGGACCCGGGGATCCACGGTGATGCTCGAGGACCAGACCCGGGTGCACCAGGCAGAGAAGGCCCTCCGGGAGTCGGAGAAGAAGTACCGGGAGCTCGTGGAGAACGCGAACTCCATCATCCTAAAGATGGACCTTGCCGGCACGGTGACCTTCTTCAACGAGTACGCCGAGAGGTTCTTCGGCTTCTCCCGCGACGAGATCCTCGGGAAGAAGGTCATCGGGACCATCGTCCCCCCGACGGAGAGCTCGGGACGCGACCTCGAGCTCATGATCGCCCGTCTCCTCTCCCATACCGAGGAGTTCCAGAGCAACGAGAACGAGAATATCACGAGGGACGGGAGGAGGGTCTGGATCCACTGGTCCAACAGGACGATTTCAGACGACCGGGGGAACCCCGTCGGGGTCCTTTCGGTGGGCGACGACATCAGCGATCACCGCCGCCTCGACGAGCAGCTCCGGGCGAGCGAACGGAGGTTCCGGGACCTCGCGGACCTCCTCCCCCAGCCCGTCTTCGAGGCCGATGCCGCGGGAACCCTCCTCTTCGCGAACCGCCAGGCCTACCTCACCTTCGGGTACGAGCCCGGGGAGCTCCAGGGGAAGGTCCAGGTGATCGACATGATCGCCCCGGAGGACCGGGAACGGGCGCAGGCGTCCATCGGGAGGATGCTCCGGGAGGGGATGCTCGGGAAGGAGGAGTACTCCGCCCTCCGGAAGGGAGGGGGCCGCTTCCCTATCGTGAACTATTCTGCGCCCATCCGGGAAAGCGATCGCATCATCGGCTTCCGGGGGATCGCCATCGATCTCACCCCGCAGAAGGCGGCCGAGTCAGAGCTCAGGAAGGAGCGGGACTTCACCGATGCCGTCCTCCATACCCTCGATTCCCTCGTCGTGGTCCTGGACAGGGAGGCGAGGATCGTGCGGTTCAACCATGCCTGCGAGGCGCTCACCGGCTATGCCGAGGAGGAGGTAAGAGGACGCCCCTTCAGGGATATCTTCCTCCTGCCGGAGGAGGCGGTGGCCGTGATGCAGGTCTTCGATGGACTCGTGGAGGGCAGGGGCCCCCTGCGGCTCAGCAACAGCTGGGTGACGAAGGGCGGGGAGCCCCGGTTCATCAGCTGGTCCTGCACGGGCCTCCGTGACGAAACAGGGGCCGTCACCCACGTGATCGGCACCGGGATCGACATGACCGACCACCGTCGGCTGGAGGAGGAGCTCGGGAGGTATAAGAACGGCTCCGGATCGCAGCCGGATCCATCTCCCCCCCAATCATGCTCCCTGAATCCCTCATGAGATGTCCGTCGTGAAGGTTCCCACCGGCACATCTCCGGCCCAATACCCTTATACGTTTCCGCATTTTCTCTATCTGGTATGCCAGAAGACGTGAACCCGGAAGCACCGAAAAGCCCTCCACTGAGCCAGCTTTTCGTGTACGAACGACCGGCGGGGCGGATCGAGCTCCTCGTCCGGATCGTGTACTGGATCCTTATTGGTATCGTGGCATGGGTATATGGCCTCATCGCAGGAGTCTGCACGTTCATCCAGTGGTTCGTGATCCTGATCCTGGGACGGAGGAGCGAGGGGCTCTCCATCTTCATCCAGGGATACCTGGAGTACCATGTCCACGTGCTCAGCTACATCTCCCTCATGACCGACCGGCGGCCGGCCATCCTCCCGGTCAAGGTAAGGATCTACGAGGAGGGCCCTATCGGGGAGAAGACGTAGAATAAGACCTGCTGACAGGAAGGCATTCTCATCTTTTTTATCAGAGTGTCCCTGATACACCTGAAGGAAATACAGAGAATAGTTCTGAGGCCGGGGCCGAGATTCGAACCCGGGTCGGGGGATC
>JAJRCS010000152.1 GCA_028678815.1 Methanomicrobiales archaeon
TTCGGCACGGTGCCCGGTGAACCTCTCGCAGGAGGGTGAGCAGTAGAGGAACCTCCCCTCGGGATCGAGCCAGAACTCCCAGTCATAGGTGTTCTCGGCCACGGTCCGGAAGCGGAGGGCGATTTCGCGCAGCGATTCCTCGTCCTGCTTCCGCTTGGTGATGTCGGTGAATACCGTCGCAAACCTTCCCTTCCCCGGCGAGAAGGCCGAGACCGAGAAATGCTGTTTCATGGGAGGGAAGTAGGTCTCGAATTGCTCCGGCCCGGCCCCTGAGGCGACCCTTGCGTACAACTCCAGGAAGGGAGGGATCCTTGTGCCGTAGAGCTCCGAGGCTCTCCGCCCCACCGCATTACCCCGAGGAATGCCGGTGATTCTCTCAAACGCCGGGTTCACATCCGTGATGATGTAGTCGACGGCCCTCCCTTCCTCGTACACGACCTCGTAGTTGGCCAGGCCCTCGATCATGGATTCATAGAGGATCCGGAGGCGCTGCTCGCTCTCCTCCAGCTCCTTCGTCCGTTCGCCGACGAGGGCCTCCAGGTTGTCCCCGTGTCTCTCCAGTTCCTCGTGCGCCCTCTTCTGTTCGGTGATGTCGATCCCGACCTCCATGATGAGGTTCGAGCCGTCGGTGTCCCTGAAGGGATAATCGTGAATGTCGTAGTTGCGGTTATCGGGGCCGAGCCATTCCCAGTGGTGGGGCGCCCGGGTCTTCATGACCTTGTACGTCTCGCAGTTCTCGCAGGGCTCGCTCCTCCCGAAGAGGTACTCGTAGCAGCGTTTCCCGTGGGACTCTCCGAACCGCTCCCTGAAGAAGCGGTTCGCGAAGGGGACATGGTAATCCCCGGAGAGGAGCACCACGTACACCGGCAGCGTGTCCAGCACCGCGTAGAGCTGCTGTCGCTCGGATTCCATGGCTGCCCGTTCGCCATCCGGGTCATGTTCCCCTGAAGGAGCCTTCACGCCACCTTCCGGACCTTCCGGTTTCCCTTCACCGTGGAGCTTCGTACACCTGCACCTCGTCTTGCCCAGATTCGGTATGGTATCGGTATCCGGTAAAAAATGATATGTGCTGATCGTTTCCGGAGAGGTTAAAATAACCTTTGCCTGAATTTCAAATTTTGAAAGCTTAGAATAAGTTTATGCATCCCTGCCCGTTTCCAGGTGAATAACATACCAATCCCCCCATCCTGACAGGATGAGGATACCTACGCCTTCGTCACCTATTTCCTCTCCCCGGCATCACCTGAGATCGTGGACTCAGTCACTCACGCCCTGGCCGCCGCCGCCCTCTTCCTGGCGCTTGGTCGGCCGGAGCTGGTCCCCTTCGCCGTCGTCGGCTCGGTCCTCATGGACATCGATATCCTCCTCATGCGGTTCCCCGAGAAGAATCCCCGGTACTACGTCTTCACCCACGGGGGCGTCACCCACAGCATCTGCGGGTCCCTCCTCCTCGGCTGCCTCGCCTATCTCGTCGTCGCGGCCGTGACCCTCGCCGGGCCTGGCGGCTGGCTCTTCGGCGAAGGGCTCGGCATCGCCGGCCTCCTGGCCCTCCTCGCCGGGGCCCTCTCCCACGTTCTCTGCGACTTCCTCGCTTACCCCGGCATCCCGATCCTCTACCCGTTCTCTGACCGGAAGTACACCCTCGGAATCTTCGCGGGGCCGAGCATCTTCCTCCTCCTCGTGAGCTGGACGTACCTCCTCACCCTCATCTTCCAGCTCACGACCCTCGCCGACTGGAGGGCCTGGGCGATGATCTTCGTGAGCTACGTCCTCGCGAAGGCCCTCCTCAAGGCCTTCGTTGCCGCCACCACCGAGGGGGCAACCATCCCCACGAAGAATCCCCTGAAGTGGTACGTGATCCGGGAGGAGGATGGGGCGTACGCGATCCAGAGCCGGCACCTCTTCTCCGGCCTCACCGAGCCCCGGGTCTTCCCGAAGTTCCGGAATATCGAACCCTCGGAGGCTGAGCAGTACCGGGATCTCCCCGAGGTCCAGAGGCACCGGTATAATTCCTATATCCAGACGGTGGAGAAGAACGGGGAGACCATCACCTTCAGGGATCCTTTCCGTTCAGAGGGTTTTACCCGGTACCCGTTCAACCATACGACGGTGGACGTCCTCTCGGGGAAGGGGGTGCCGGGAAAATGAGGGAACCGGGCCTGGACCATCCCCCGGCTGTTTTACAGGCAGAGAATCTCCCTCGAAGCATCCTTATCCCCGTTTGGGACAATACCTGATTTGAGAGCGTATGCCTGAGGAATACACCCTCTCGCCCCTCAAAGAGACGGACCGGGAGGCCGTCATCGACCTCTTCAACTGGTACATCGAGCACAGCTTCGCGGCCTACCCGCAGGATCCGGTGCCCTACGGGTTCTTCCAGATGTTCCAGGAGATCATGAAGAACTACCCGGCCCTCGCCGCCCGGGACCGGGGCGGTAATCTCGTGGGGTTCGGCTTCCTCCACCCCCACAACCCCATGCCGACCTTCGCCCACACCGCCGAGGTAACGTACTTCCTCAGGCCGGAGTGCACGGGGAAGGGCCTCGGGTCCCGGATGCTCGCCTGGCTGGAGGCCGAGGGGAGGAAGCGGGGGATATCCTGCCTCCTCGTGAGCATCGCGTCCCTCAACGAGGGGAGTATCCGGTTCCATGCCCGGCACGGGTTCGTCGAGTGCGGGAGGTTCCGGGAGGTGGTGAAGAAGAGGGGCAGGCTCTTTGACACCGTCTGGATGGAGAAGAGGATCTGATCCTCCCTCCATCCTGCCGGATCACCCGTTCCCCGCGGCCGGCCGGCGCGGGACGGGACCCATGGAGAACCTCCCTCCCACCCCGGATAACCTCATAAGGACCCCTGCCGACATACTTCCTGAGCGAGGGTATCTAAGCCTGGTCAACAGAGGCAGACTCAAGATCTGCTCCAGAAGTGGTTCGCGGGTTCAAATCCCTCCCCTCGCACTCTCCTCGGCATTTCCCTCTCCGGGACGGTCTGTCCCTGTGCCTGCGAAACCTTCATGGGAAGGGCAGCCATGGCTCTTCTGTTTCCGGGAGTTCCGGCCCGGGCGGAACGGAACGGAGGATGATGATCATGGTGAGCCGGACACGGCGATTTCTCGTGGCGCTGGTGATCCTCTCCGCCTTTCTCCTCGCGGGAACGGCTGCAGGCCAGGAGGGGAGCCTCCAGCTGAGCAGGGATGGGAACACCGTCACCATCACGGGATCCACGAACCTCGCACCCGGCAACCGGATCGTGGTGAACGTGGTCTCGGCAGCCTTCACCCCGACGGAGAAGGGGGCCGGCGGGGGATTCACAGGGGCCTCGGGGACGGTGGAGGTCCGGCCGGGCACGCCCCTGAACATCTACCATTTCGACGTGGACGTATCGGGGTTCCCGCCGGGCCTCTACCTCGTCACCGCGGAGTCACTGGAGACC
>JAJRCS010000205.1 GCA_028678815.1 Methanomicrobiales archaeon
GGTAGAGGACAGGTCATCGCCGTCCGGCGGGTAGGATGCCAAGAGCGCCAGGCCTTGCACTCTCAGGGGATGTCCCCTCGCATAGGACGCCGCCATCGAACCCCCAAGGGAATGCCCGCCGATAATCCAGTACCGGATGGCCGGGTAGGCCGTGATTACCAGATCAGCCCGGTCGGTGCCGAAGACCGCCAGGGAGAGGGGCATCCTGACAATGGTCACCATGTATCCCCGGCTCGCGATCTCCTGCGCGATGGGTGCATAGGACCGGTGGTCCACGTGGCCGCCGGGATACAGGATGAAACCGGTGATGGGTGAATTCCCAGCCGGTGTGAACACGATGAAATCCCCCCTGTCCTGCACGGTGACGTTGGCGTTCGATTCCATGGCGGCCAGGGCTTCGGGAGCGGGTCCGAGGGGTGTCAGCCCCCATGCGATAAAAAGGGTAATCCCGGCGAGGAGAAGGATGCCCAGGACGACGAGGGCAGTCCTGGCAGATTTCTTCATTCCTCTGACGCTCCAAGGAAACAGGGTGCCTTTTCGCAGGAAAATCCGTGAAAAAGAGTGATGGAGGAGTTAAAAGTCCGTCATCACCCGGAACTGGTCGATCTCCTCTCTCGACAGTTCCTCGAGGAACTCCTCGGCGGCGTGCTTCACGTCCCGGGAGGCGGTGATGGCCCGGCCGACGACGATGATATCGGCCCCGGCCTTCACCGCCGACTTCACCACGGGGATCCGGATCCCGCCCGCCGTCGCGACGAGGAGCTTCCCGCCGGCAGCCTTCCTCAGGGCCGGGATGTCGCCCCAGGCATGGTCCTCCCGCTCGGCGTCGATGGCCCGGTGGAGCTCCACGATATCGGGCTTCACCGCGAGGGACTTAATGACCTTCACCGGGTCCGGCACGTTCAGCATGTCCATGACGGAGTAGATGCCGGTCTTCCTCGCCTCGGTGATGGCCTTCTCGAGGGTCTGTACCGGGGCAAGGCCGGATACCACCACGGCGTCGGCCGAGGCGTCCGCGGCCATCCGGGCCTCGAGGTTCCCGGTGTCGAGGATCTTCAGGTCCGCGATGATGAAGGAGTTGGGCCGGGCCTTCCGGAGCTCGGAGATGATGTTGATCCCGAACTTCTTGATGAGGGGGGTCCCGGCCTCGACGATGAGGTGGTCGTTGTCGGGAAGGGACGAGAGGACCCGGGTCACCTGCTTCATGTCCACGAGGTCGAGGGCCACCTGGAGGTACGGCGGGTCCCAGAGCCGGGTGACCTTGAAGCCCATGATGGCATGGGCCTGCCGGTCCTTCTCGTAGAGCAGGGTCTTCGCGTCGGGGAACCCGTCGAAGGCCCGGCGGAGGGCGAGCTTCGTGGCCCCGTAGTTGTACCGGTAGATCTTGTTGTAGTCCTTGGCCTCGGGGTGGAGGAAGGCCGAACAGAGGATGACGATCTGTTCGATGTCGGCCTCCCGGAAGACCCCCTCCTCGAGGGAGTCGGCCACGGCCTTCGACACGGCCGCCTGCACGGGGCCGAACATCTCGTTCACCTGCTTGACGTTCTTCAGGGTCACCTTCGGGATGACGAGCGTCGCGGGCTTCGTGAGGAGGTTCGGCCGGATGACGGCGAGGAGGGGCGTGTGCCCCACCGAGAGCTGGGAGAGGGCATTGGCAAAGGCCGCCCCCACCGGCCCTTCCTTGTCCCCGATGAGGAGGTCGATGTGGGCGAGCTCCGCCCCGTCCCCGATGAGTGCTTCCCCGATACTGTACATGGACATGCTCCGTTCTGTAAAAGCTCTATGGTGCCCCGGAGTATAAAAAAGGGGGGAGTCCGGCGCCGGAGGGGGGAGATCGCCCGGATGGGGTCAGGCGCGTATGGGAGATCCGGGTCACGGGACGGCGAAGCTCCTCGCCGCATATCAGAGCGTTCCTCCAGCCACCTGGATGCAGGGGTGCGGGAATGGTTAGGGAAGGTTCACGGAAAAATGTGGGGCTGGTGAGATTTGAACTCACGATCGACGGGTCTCTCCGACATGCGTCAGTGCTCCAACGGGTCATCATCTGGGATCAGGAGACCCATTGTTCATCACCCGCAAAGACCGCTGGAGCCCGTCGCCATTCCGGTCTAGGCCACAGCCCCTCAGATGACGTAAAAGGGTCTCCCTTTCTGAATTTAACGCTTGTGTAGCGGCTCGGGAACGGGACGGTCCCGCTGGCTGCGGGGGTGGCCCCTCATATCCCGGCCCGGCTGACGAGGGCTGCTGCCGCCTCCGCCGCCCGGGCGAGGATCTCCTCCTCCCCGGGTATCTCCCCGTGGAGCATGAGGATCCTGCCGTCGCATATGACGGTGTCCACCGAGGATCCCGTGGCCGCGTACACGAGGTTCGACTCCTCGGAGAAGAGGGGCGTCAGGGAGGGGGATCGCAGGTTCACCAGGACGAGGTCGGCCGGGGCCCCTGGCTCGATCCTCCCGGAGGGCAACCCGAGGGCCCGGGCCCCCGCCGCGGTCGCCATGTG
>JAJRCS010000215.1 GCA_028678815.1 Methanomicrobiales archaeon
ACAATATGCCCGCCGGAGGGATCCTCTGGGAGGAGAAGCTGCCCAAGCTGCTGAACACCCTGAAAAAGGCCCAGGGCGAGGCCATCGGCAGGGTGGAGGCCCCGAGGGGCGAGTGTATGCACTATGTCCGCATGGACGGCCATGAGGCCCCGGCGACATGGAAGGTCAAGGCGTCCTCATACAGCAACCTGATGTCATGGATCCCCATGCTCCAGGGTGAGCAGCTGGCAGACGTCCCCATCATCGTCGCATCCATTGACCCCTGCATGTCCTGCACGGACCGGGTATCTGTCATCCGGGATGGCGGTTCCCCGGGGTACCTGACCAAGGAAGAGCTGACCCGCCTGTCCCGTGACAAGACACGGAGGCTGATGCAATGCCGGTAGATGCCTTCTGGACGGCAGCAGGAGCGGTTCTTGACGCGGTATTCGGGATCCTTGTCGCCCTCTTCCTGCTCGGTATCGACCGGATCGTGACCGCACGGATGCAGGCACGCATCGGCCCCCCGCTCAGCCAGCCCCTGACCGACCTGCGGAAGCTCTTCATCAAGGAGAATGTCGTGCCCGCAAACGCCATACCCTGGCTCTTCAATGCGGCACCCCTGATCGCACTCGCCTCTGCGATTACCATTCTCCTCTACATTCCGGTCGGCGGTTTTGCTCCGGTCCTTGCCGGCGGGGGGGATCTCATACTGGTCATGTACCTCCTCACCATCCCGGCACTTGCGCTCGTCGCCGGCGGGTTCTCGTCCGGGTCGCCCTATGCGACTGTCGGGGCGCAGCGGGAGATGGTGACCATGATCGCGTATGAGTTCCCCCTTGCCGTTGTCATCATTGCCATCGCATGGAAGCTTGCCGCTTCCGGGATCCCGATGCCGTTCACCCTTGCAAGCATTCAGGCGAATCCCATCTGGGGGCTTGTAGGCCCGCTCGGGATGATCGGTGTCCTGATCCTGTTCTTCGTCCTGCTCATCGTAACCCCGGCAGAACTCTCCCGTATCCCCTTCGATACTCCCGAGGCTGAGACGGAGCTTGCCGGAGGGATTCTCGTGGAGTATTCAGGAAAGAACCTCGCCCTCTTCACCCTCACGCAGGGCGTAAAGACCGTGGTCATGGCATCCCTTGCAGTGGCGCTCTTTTTACCCTACAGGCTGTCTGCAATGCTCCCGGCACCTGCCGTCCTCCAGCCGGTCCTTGACCTGGTGTTCTACCTGTTCCTCGTCGTCCTGGTGGCGTTTGTATCGGTAAGCCTGGTCAGGGTGTCCATGACACGGTTCCGCATCAACCAGGTGGTCTCGGTCTACTGGATCTACTTCAGCCTCATCGGCATAGGCGGGATGCTCCTGATCATCGCCGATCATTTCCTGGGGGTGGTGTGACCATGGTCCGCCTGCCCATGGTGCCGGAACTGCTCCGGCAGCTCTTCAGAACACCTGCGACGAACCCGTTTCCGGCCCGCTACCTCCCGCCGTCGGTCACAGAGTTCCTCGCCAGGGTTGCTCAGGGTAAGGTGGCCATGAACCCCCCCGTGCCGGTGCCACCGAATTACCGGGGGAAAATTGCGTACGAACGCGAGGGTTGCGTCGGATGTACGCTCTGCTTAAAGATCTGTCCTTCCAATGCCATCGAATTTCTCCCTGAAACAAAGCGGATCCGCATCTGGGTCACCCAGTGTATTTTCTGCTCCCAGTGCACGGATATCTGCCCCAAGGGGGGCCTCTCCATGACCCCGGAGTTCCTGCTTGCCTGCGAGGACCGGTTCGCGGAGAGCCAGATCGTGGAGTAACAGGAAACCTTCACTTTTTTCGGATCTTCATCGTCCGCAGGTCTTTGCCGATAGCCCCGGGCTCATGAAAACCCTGCATTCGGTCCGTTTCACGCAAGGACAGGGATCTGGTCTATCCTGCCGGCAGAGATCTCCCGCACCAGCCGCTCTGCCCCTTCCCTGACCCGTGGTGAGATCTCTTCCCCTGCAACGACCCGGTCCGGCTGGATGCCGATCAGCACGATCCGCCCGGCTGCATCCGAGAGGAAGTCGATGAGGAGGGAGAGGGGGAGCTGGTGGGTTCCGATACTGACGTCCGCGATTTTGTGCCGGGGGATGATCCGGAATTCCCCCGGGGAAAGCCCCATGGCAGCCGCGTCAACGAGCACCAGGCAGTCAGGACGGGTTTTCCGTATGATCCCGGTGAAATTCTCCGGCGCGGTTCCGCAGGCGAGGGAGATCCAGCCTTCTTTTCTGAACTGCCCGGCCACAGAGATACCGGCACCATCGTCCCCGTTCAGCGGGTTGCCGATGCCAAGCAGGATGTTTGTCGCCATGGTCTCTATGGTGATCCCGTGTCTTTTATTTCAGGCCGTCTGGGATGTATTGCCGAAGGACAGTACCTCAGGCTCGAGGGTCTGGAGGTCCACGACCACCGCCCTCCCCGGGGTGGGGGTGATGTTCACCTGCTTCTGGAACCTCGTCTGCCCCTGCCAGCAGCCGGCGTTCACCCCGAGGACCCCCCGGTACCGCGTGATCCCGCTCGTGTGGACATGCCCCGTGTGGAGGATCTCGGGGACCGGGTCGATGAGGAGCCGGTCCCTCGGCTCGGGCGAGAGTGGGGTCCGGCGGCCATAGACGGGGGCGAGGTGCCGGCGCTCGAGCATCTCCACCATCATCTCCTCGGGCCGGGAGTAGGAGGCCATGGGGATGAGGCCGATCATGTCATCGATGGACCGGCCGTGGTACATGAGGACCCGGACGCCCTGGAGGGAGAGGAGGGCCGGGTTCTCCACGAAGTGGCAGTTCGGGGTGAACCCCTTCCGGAACTCCTCCGGGATGGCCACCTGGGGCTCCGAGGGCCGGACCACGTCGTGGTTCCCGGGCGAGATGACGATGGCCATCTCCTTGGGGACCGCGGCCATGAGCTCCGCGAGCATCCGGTACTGCTCGTAGATGTCCCGGATGGTGAGCTCCTCCTCCTGGTTCGGGTAGATCCCGATCCCGTCCACGAGGTCCCCGCAGATGAGGAGGTATCCCGCGCCCGAGGAGGGGAGCCAGTCCGTGAACCGGTCCCAGGCCTCCCGGAGGAAGGTGGAGGACCCGGCATGGATATCCGAGATGAGGACCGCCTTCCCCGGCCGGTTGCTCGTGAAGGGGGCATGGGTGAGGGGGACATCGGGCCGGACGAGCTGCTCGGCGAAGAGGAGCCGGCCGTCCTGGGAGAGCTTCCCCCGGGTCCCGATGACCTCGTCGGGGAGGAGCCGCTCGGCATCGGCGAACCCGGGCCGGCCCCTGTTGAAGAGGACGGAGATCTGCCCGGTGGGGTCCTCCAGGTCCACGAGCCGGTGGCCCTTCGCCGTGGTCCGGACGTCCAGGACCATGCCGATGATCATGCACTCCTCCTGCCGGTACCGGGTGCTCCGGACGAGGGCCTCGATGGGGACGGGGTTCAGCCGGGACCGGAGGATCTCGGAGAGCCGGGTGTACCGGTCCCGGAAGTAGGGGAAGAAGTCCTCGAACCGGTTCTTCTCGGGGGAGGTGCCGGACTTCCCCGCGATGATCTCGAGGTCGGGCTCGGGGAGGAAGCGCTCGCCGTCCTTTGCCGGGGAGGTCCCGGGGATATGCGCGGGGTTGACGACGAGGGTCCCCTGCGGGACGGAGGAGATGATCCGGTCCATGAGGGCCGGATCGTTCTTCTCCCGGAGGTAGGAGACGACGTCCGGGTGCACCTGGAGCTTCGCGTCCAGGAACCGCCCCACGATCTCCCCGGCCCCGAGCATCTGTGTACTCTATGGCTTCA
>JAJRCS010000216.1 GCA_028678815.1 Methanomicrobiales archaeon
GCGGGATCATTCGGGGGCCCGACGATCAGGAAGTAGTTATAGGAGAAGCACCGCTGGTTTATGCCCAGGCCTGCGTCGATGAAGGCCTTCTCCTGGGAGGGCGAGTGGACGGCGAGAAGATCGCAGTCCCCCCGGGTGGCGACCTGGATCGACTGTCCGGTTCCCTGGGAGGTGATCCTGAGGTCGATCCCCGTCTTGTTCTCGTAGTACGTCTCGATGGCATTCCAGAGACCGGTGTCATAGAGAGAGGTCGTTGTGGCTATGATCAGTGCGTTCGGACTGTGCACGACGGGTGCCGGGGTTGCTGCCGCCGTGGTCGTGGAAGGGGTCGGCGTGACCGGAAGGGTCTGTGGCTGGGTGCACCCGGCAACGAGGATAGCTGCCAGGACCACCATGCCTAAGGCAAGGTAATGCTTTCCTGTGAATTTCATGAGGCAGATTAATGCAGATGCACTTATTTAACAATTCCCATTTATCATTCATTCAATTAATATTGATGAAACCGTAAGTGAATATGGACCTACCTCATGCCCGGAGTCGGTACGCGATCCCCCGGATCCCGGGTTCACGATCCAGCGTCGGTGCATGATGAGGATGATGGAACATGGCAGACGAGATTACCCAAGGAATCGTCCAGGCGATACACCTTATCCTGAACGCTGACCACGAAGTCCTGCAGATTACCATCCTCTCCCTGGAGATCTCCCTCGCCTCCACATTGTTCTCTGCCTGCATCGGGATCCCCCTCGGGACCTACCTGTACTACCACGATTTCCCCGGGAAGCGGGCGCTCGTCAATATCATCCAAACCCTTTACGCACTTCCGACCGTGATCGCCGGCCTGGTGCTCTTTCTCCTCATCTCCAACCAGGGTCCTTTCGGATTCCTCCACCTGCTTTATACACCCCTTGGCATGGTGCTGGCCCAGATGATCCTCGTTATTCCCCTGATCACCGGGCTCACCTTTGCAGCCCTGATGGCCATCGATCCGGAGATGCTGCAAACCGTGACATCCCTGGGAGCAACGGGCATGCAGTCAGCCTGGACCCTGATCCGCGAGGTGAGGTTCGGTATCCTCGCCGCGGTGATCCTCGGGTTCGGGCGGGCGATCTCAGAGGTGGGGGCTGCCATGATCATCGGTGGGAACATCCGTGGGTATACCCGCGTCCTGACCACCGCCATTTCCCTCGAGACCTCCATAGGGGATTTTCCCTTTGCCATCGCCCTCGGGATCATCCTCCTCGGCATCGCAGTGCTCGTGAACGTCGGCCTGAACATCGTCCAGACAGGATCTGCATGGAAGAGCTCCTTTACCTCCTGAAGATCCCCCGGGGTGTGCCATGATCGATGCCGGAAATCTCGCGAAAACCTACGGTGCAAAGGAGATCCTGAAGGACGTCACCTTCTCCATCCCCGATGGTGAGATCTTCGGCCTCATCGGCCCGAGCGGCTCGGGGAAGAGCACCCTCCTCCGGCTCCTCGACCTCATCGAGATGCCGACGGCGGGAACCCTCTCCATCCTCGGCGAGGATGCCCTCTCGGAGAAGACCCGGTTCCGGCTGCGCCGGAGGATGGCGATGCTCTACCAGAAGCCCGTCATCTTCAACCTGAGCGTGTACGAGAATGTCGCCATGGGTATGAAGTACCGGAAGGAGAGCCAGGCAACCATCGAGGGCCGGGTGAAGGAGGCCCTGGACCAGATCGGCCTCCCCGAGTATGCCCGGAGGTCCGCAAAGACCCTCTCCGGTGGCGAGGCACAGCGGGTTGCCCTGGCCCGGGCCCTGGTCACCGACCCCGAGATCCTCTTCCTCGATGAACCCACGGCGAACCTGGATCCCCTTTCTGCCGAGAAGATCGAGGAGATCATCCTGCGCCTGAACCACGACGAGGGAATGACCCTCGTGCTCAGCACCCATGACATGCTCCAGGGCCAGCACCTGGCAGGGAGGATAGGGGTCGTGATGGAGGGAAGGATCCCGCAGATAGGGTCCACCGTCGAGATCTTCCACAAACCGGCCACGAAGAACATCGCCCGGTTCGTCCAGGTGGACAATATCTTCCCAGGGACCATCACAGCGAACCAGGCCGGGGAGGCCTCCATCGATGTCGGGGGAACGATCTTCAGGGCGATCTCACCTGCCCAGCCGGGAAAAGACGTGAATGTCCTCTTCAGGGCAGAGGATGTCACCATCGGGACCGGCGAAGATCCGGTGACCAGTGCCCGGAATGTCTACCAGGGCAGGATAAAGCACCTGGAACCCTCGGGACCCTTCGTCCGGGTGATCATCGACTGCGGAATCGATATTACTGCACTCGTCACCATCAGGTCTGCGGAAGACCTGAATCTCGGCTATGGGAGAGAGGTCTGGATTTCGGTGAAGGCCACCGCGATCCACGTGATCCCCCTGCAGGAGTGATTACCGTGCCAGGCGGCATTGCCGCCGGATGAGGCCTGTTCATGGAGAATCTCATATCCTGATATCACCTATTCTTCTCAACATGCGGATCCGGGTTCTTGCGAGCGGCTCCAAGGGGAACTGCACCTACATCGAAGACGGTAACGGCGCCCTCCTTATCGACTGCGGCCTCTCCGTGAAGGAGGCCGTCTCCCGTATCCATGCCGCCGGAGGGGACCCGTCCCTGGTCCGGGCCATCCTCGTCACCCACGAGCATGCCGACCACATCCACGGGGCCGCGGCCATGGCCCGGAGGCTGGGAGTCCCCGTGTACGGGACCGGCGGCACCCTCCTCTCCCTGGTCTCCGCGGCGGTGGGGAGGCGGCCGGTGCGGCTCGTGCGCATTGCACCGGGTGAGGCACCCGCCATCGACGGCTTCACCGTGGAGGCCTTCGCCACGTCTCACGACGCCCGGGAGCCCTGCGGCTTCACCCTCAGGAGCGGGGACCTCCGGTTCACCTCCTGCACCGACTCGGGGATCATCAGCGATCCCGTCCTCGGCCTTCTCAGGGACTCGGATGCCATCCTCCTCGAGTCCAACCACTGCCCGGAAATGCTCCGGACCGGCCCTTACCCCGAGGTGCTGAAGCGCCGGATCCGGTCCAGGCACGGGCACCTCTCCAACCCCGCCGCTGCGGACTGCCTCAGGGCCCTGGCCGATGACGCGGCGACCGTGATCCTGGGCCACCTCTCTGAGATCAACAACACACCGGAGAAGGCCCTCGCCTCGGCGAAGGAGGGACTCGGGCTCTACTGCGGGGGGGTCCGCGTGGTGGTGGGAAGGCAGCACGAGCCATCGGAGCCGGTGGACCTGTAGGCTGCCGGAGTCCCCCGGTTCTGATAGGCCTGTCCGGGACACTCCTGAGTCAGAATGGCGGGTCGGATGGTCTTTTTATGTTGGATGCCGATTGTGTGGATGAGAAGGGGTACCATGCTCTTCCGCGACTTCGCCGGGATCTGCGAACGAGTCGAAGAGTTATCGGGCCGGCTCGAGATGATCGACGAGCTCGCAAAGGTCCTCCCCACCCTCGACGACACCGAGCTCCCCGTCTTCGTCCGGTTCATCATGGGCCGGGTCTTTCCCGACTGGTCCCCCCTCAAGCTCGGCATCGGCCCGAACCTCCTCTACGAGGCCGTCGCCTACGTCGTGGGAAAGAAGCGGGAGGCGGTCGTCGCGAAGGTCTCGGCAGAGGGAGACGTGGGGAAGGCGGTGGAGCTCCTCCTCGCCGGGAAGACCCAGACCTCCTTCTTCACCGAGGAGATGACCATCCGGGACGTCTATGCCGCCTGCGAGGCCATCGCCCTTTCCGAGGGGAAGAAGTCCCAGCGGGAGAAGCTCCTCGCCGTCCGGAAGCTCTTCGCGAACGTGAAACCTGCAGAGGGGCGGTACCTCGCCCGGCTCATCCTCGGGGAGCTCCGGATCGGCATCGGGGAGGGGAACGTCCGGGATGCCATCGCGAAGGCCTTCGCAGTGGATCCCGCCGAGATCGACCATGCCTACCAGGCCATGAACGACCTCGGGGAGGTGGCCCGGCTCGCCCGGCAGGGGAGCGCCGCCCTCGCGGCCGTCCATATCGAGATCTTCCGGCCCGTGAAGATGATGCTCGCCCAGCAGGGGACCATCGGGGACATGGTGGCCGATCACGGGGCCGTGGCCGCCGAGTACAAGTACGACGGGACCAGAATCCAGTTCCACAGGAAGGGGAACGAGGTCCACGTCTACTCGAGGAAGCTCGAGGAGGTGACGAAGGCCATCCCGGACGTGGTGCAGAGGCTCACCGCTGCCACGGGCCGGGACGTGATCCTCGACGGGGAGGCGGTGGCCATGAAGGACGGGCGGCCCATGCCCTTCCAGTTCGTCCTCCGGAGGTTCCGGCGGAAGTACGACGTCGAGGAGCATGCGGGGAAGATCGAGCTCGTCCCCCACATCTTCGACATCCTGGTCCTGGACGGGGAGACCCTCATCGACCTCCCCCTCCGGGAACGCCGGAAGCGCCTCGCCGGGGCCCTCTCCGCCCACGTCGCACCCCAGCTCGTGAGCGACGACCCCGCCGCGGTCGGGGAGTTCTACCAGGCAGCCCTCGACGCGGGTCACGAGGGGATCATGGTGAAGGACCTGGACTCCCGGTACCAGCCCGGCGTCCGGGGGAAGCACTGGATCAAGGTGAAGCCCGAGGTGGACACCCTGGACCTCGCCGTCATCGGGGGGGAGTGGGGCGAGGGGAGGCGTGCCCACCTCTTCGGCTCCTTCCTCCTTGCCTGCCAGGACCGGGGGGGGCTCCTCCCCGTGGGGAAGGTGGCCACGGGGTTCACCGACGAGATGCTCGCCACCATCCACGATGCCATGAAGGACCTCGTCATCGCGGAGAAGGGGAAGGAGGTGGACTTCGAGCCCCGGGTGGTCTTCGAGGTCGGGTACTCGGAGATCCAGAGCTCCCCGAACTACGGGAGCGGCTTTGCCCTCCGGTTCCCCCGGTTCATCCGGCTCCGGGACGACAAGGGGGTCGACGAGGTCGAGACCCTCGGGTCCCTCAGGTCACGGTATTCGAAACAATAACTTCACAATATTCTTAAATACTTCAAGTGATGCTTTGGACAGC
>JAJRCS010000233.1 GCA_028678815.1 Methanomicrobiales archaeon
TCTGTCAGGTATCTTTACAATGCCTGCCATATTGGGGGACGTCAATCCTGCATCCCAATAAAATAAAAGGGTTATGACGTTGGCACGTTGTCTGCTTTTGTATGAATATCGAATCAGATCCAGATCCCGCCGCTCGGGGGCCGCGATGTTACCGCTAACCGTCATGATAGCCGCATTCTACCTGGGAGAGTACTTCTGCAAACGTTCCCAGCCGCTAACCGGGGTGCTCGCCTTTTTGGTGGTCTCGCTAATGGGCGTAATCGTCAGTTGCTATCTCGAAGCGGCCATAAGGGAACTGCTGAAGGAGTTCGTCGCCAGGGCCATTGCCGCCCGCCCCCACCTGTTCCGGAGCCGCAAACCCAGACCCGCCTCCGCAAGTCATCTGTCCTGAGCAAAAGCTCGTTCGACTCCCTCCAAAGACGTCAATTATTCGACGCCACTTTATCTCCCCGTGTAGTGGTCGATGGCCTCGGGGCTGAACCCTTTTATCTGGTTGGCGCCTATCTGGATGAGCGGCACCCCGCCGGTCCCCCCCAGCTCCCGGTAACGCCGCTTAGCGCTCTCGTCCTTCTCGATGTCGTAGGCTGTGTAGGCGATCCCCTTCTGGCTCAGGTACCGTTCGGCTTTCCGGCAGTACCCGCACCAGGAGGTCATGTAGAGTTCCACCGTGCCGGTGAAGCGTTCCCGCTGACGCGACTCCCGGACCGGCTCTACGCCCTTTTTCCGGGCCTGCGCGGCTGGCGTGGAGTCCATCACGCCCAGGGGCGGAAGATCGTCCAGTGAGCGGGCCTTGGCGCGGTATTTCTTCGGCACATTCCCCAGGTCGTCCACGAAGTGTTCCTCCCCCCGGCTGTCGGTGTATCGGTACATGCCGGCCATGGTGGAGTTGGCGATGAAAAAGGTCAACAGGGTAACGAGGAGTATCTGTCTCACGTAGCTCTCCTTTAAGGTATGACTGCCACATCTTGCGGACCGCTGCCCACGACTATTGTGGAAACCACCGTATTGCTGACATCATTGATGACAGACACGGTATTGCTGAAACGATTGGCCACATATACCCGGTCGGCGGCCGGATTAACCGCCACCCCCCTGGGGCTGGCCCCCACGGAGATTGTGGCAACTGCCGAATCTAAAGCGGTGTCAATGACGGAAACGGTGCCGCTGTTGGCGTTAGCCACATAGAGCCGCCCGGCAGCGGGACTCACCGCGACTCCCTGTGGCTGGCTACCGACAACAACGCTGTCGATCACGGTATTGCCGACGGTTTCAATGACCGAGACGGTGTTGCCAAAACTGTTGGCCACATACACCCGGTTGGCGGCAGCATTCACCGCCACTCCGTCCGGCCCGGCCCCCACCGCTACGGTGGCGATTACCGCATTGGCGGTGGTACCCAACACAGAAACGGTGTTGTCGCTTTTGTTCGTCACGTAGACCCGATTGGCGGCTGGATTCACCGCTACCCCCTGCGGCCCGCTCCCCACGGCAACGGTAGCGACGACCGTGTTGGTGGTGCTATCGATGACGGATACGGTACCACTGCCGCTGTTGGCCACATAGACCCGATTGGCGGCAGGATTCACCGCCACCCCCTGGGGCACTGACCCAACCGGCACGGTGGCAACAACCGTGTTATTAGTGGTGTCGATGACAGAAACGGTGCTGCTGCCGCTGTTGGCCACATATGCCCTGCTGATGGCCGGGTTCACCTCCACTCCCAGGGGGATGCTCCCAACCGCAACAGTGTCAACGACAGAGTTGTTCGTGATGTCGATGACCGAGAGGGTTCCGCTGTTGCCGTTGGTCACATAGGCCCGATTGGTCTGGATGACGGTCAGCGTCGTCGAGCCGGAGACACCGGCCAGCGTTGCCGTGATCGTGGCCGAGCCGAAGGCTTTTGCCGTGGCCAGCCCCTTTGTTCCGGCACTGTCGCCGATAGAGGCAATCACCGGATTGGCCGAGGTCCAGGTGGCCGAGGCCGTGATGTCCTGGCTGGTGCCGTCCGTAAAGTTCCCGGTGGCGGCAAACTGCAGCGTGGAACCAAGCCCCATGGTCGGACTGGCAGGAGTTACGGCGATAGAGATCAGTGCCTTCACCGTCAGGGTGGTGCTGCCGGAAACACCCAGTGTCGCGGTAATGGTGGTAGAGCCGGAGGCAACGGCAGTTGCAAGCCCCCGTGTGGCCGAGGCATTGCTGATGGTCGCGACCCCTACCGCCGATGAGCTCCAGGTAGCCAGGGAGGTCAGGTCCCGCATCGAACCGTCGGCAAACGTCCCGGTCGCGGTAAACTGCTGGGTGGAGCCCACCACGGCGCTGGCAATGGCCGGGGTTACGGCTATGGACACCGGCCCCTGCGCCGTCAGACTGGTCGAGCCGGCAATGCCGGCATAGGTTGCGGTGATGCTGGTGGAACCGATGGCTACGACCGAAGCGAGCCCTTTGGTGCTGATCGTGGCCACCGCGCTGCTGGCCGAACTCCAGGTGACCAGCGAGGTTATATCCTGGGTCGTTCCCGTCGAAAGCGTTGCCGTGGCTGTGAACTGCTGTGTCGCGCCAACCGCGACCGTCGGGTTTGCCGGCGTCACGGTAATGGCGGTCACTGTCGCCGCTGTCAAGGTCGTCGAACCGGCAACAGTGGCAAAGGTTGCGGTAATGGTGGCCGAACCGGCGGCAACGGCAGTCGTGTTACCTCCGGAGCTGATCGTGGCCACACCGGTGCTCGACGAACTCCAAGTCGCGAGGGTCGTCAGGTCCTGGGTGACATTGTTGGAAAGAAGTCCGGTGGCCCGAAACTGCTGGGTGGTGCCAACAATACTGACGGGATTGGCCGGGGTCACCGCAATGGAGACCAGTGCAGCCGGGGTAAAGGTGGTTGAACCGGAGATGGCACCCGACGTGGCGGTGATGGTAGTTGAGCCGGCGCTGACGGCCGTGGCCAGCCCCTGTGTGCCGATGGTGGCGATCCCGCTATTGGAGGAACTCCAGGTAACAGCGGCGGTCAGGTCCCGAAAGGTGTTGTCCGAGTATTTCCCCGTGGCCTTGAACTGCAAGGTGGGACCGGGGGCAATGCTTGCGCCGGCCGGGGTGACCGTTATTGAAACCAATGTTACGGGAGCAGACGAAGA